>SSGT01000179.1 GCA_008017065.1 Crocinitomicaceae bacterium | reverse complement strand
TCTTCTCATGAAAAGCAGCTCCAACATTATCGCGCTTCGGCAATTTGATTTGCACATTTGGCATCACCACTTTCGGAATTTCATCGTCGGTCAATTCCGTTGAAATTTCGAGTCCTTCTGGAAGATCTAGCAGTGTGATCGTTCGGTTCATCAATTTTTCAATTTCCTCTTGAAACTTGATTTCGTGCGGACTAATCAACGTGATCGAAATACCTTCTTTGTCGTAACGACCTGTTCGTCCGATTCGGTGGATGTAATTTTCAGCAACGTCTGGCGTGTCAAAATTGATGACATGCGTCACCTCTGAAATGTCTAAACCACGGGAAATGATATCGGTTGCGATCAGAATTCGGTATTCACCCGATTGAAACGATTTGACGGTATTAAATCGGTTGTTTTGTGCTTTATTGGAATGAATCACGCCTACTTCACCCGGAAAATTGGGTTCAACTTGTTCAAATAAACGATCGGCAAACTTTTTACTTTCCACAAAAATCAACACCTTGTTCAAATCATCTTCCGTTTCTAACAAATGGTGCAATAAATTAATTTTGGTATTGAAATTTGGTACGTGGTACCCAAACTGTGCGATATTTTCCAACGGTGTTCCCGTAGGCGCAGCTTCGATTTTCACTGGTGAAATGAAGTATTCTTCAATCAAAGTTTCCACTTCATCCGTAATCGTCGCCGAAAATAATAAACTCTGTTTTTTGGTAGGTAAAATGTCTAAAATGGTCGTCAACTGTCGGCGAAAACCAAGATTCAATGTTTCATCTACCTCATCGATGATTAGCTTTTTGATGTTTTTGAGTGCTAAATCGCCTTTCAATGCCAAATCCATCAATCTCCCTGGCGTCGCCACGAGTACATCTAAGCCTTCAGCAATTTGAATCGACTGTGTTTTGATATTTGCACCACCATATACACCAACGGTTACAACATTCATGTATTTGGTCAATTTCTCGACCTCTTCCACGACCTGCGCTACCAATTCACGCGTAGGAACAATAATCAAAATTTGCGGAAAGCGTTCTTTCGAAAAGTTCCATTGACGCAAAGTCGGCAACAAATACGCCAAGGTCTTACCCGTACCTGTTTGCGCGATGCCCAACACGTCTTTTCCTGACATCATCACCGAAAATCCTTTCTCTTGAATGGTCGTTGGGGTCGTATATCCCAAGTCGTTCAGGGCGTTTAATAAAGGTTTTGTTAGATTTAAATCCTGAAAAGTCATGCTTGTATTTACTTAAATTGAGTGCAAAGGTACGGTTATTAGTCGGTTCATAAAAATTCAAGTCCAACTTATCCGTTAAAATCGTGTAAGTGCGCGGAAATAAATAATTGATTGGCGAAGCACACGAATCCGTTTTTGACGTTGCTACTCTTTTCTTTTCTGAAAGAATGATTCAAACTGAAATGCGATTGCGTCAATTCCTTTTCTCAGGACATCGGTGTAGAGCAGCACAAAACCAACCACAATAAAAATCCAAATAACAAGTAGATTGGCATGCAGTGTTCCGATCTCGATTCCCATAATTTTTTTGTACGGTGAATAAAACGGCGCTTCGAAAAAACCGTCTTTCGCGTGGGTCAGGTAGATTGGACTGTCGACACAAACCAATTCTCCCTTGTATTTCACAACTTTGATGATTTCGTTTTTGTCGGTCACCAACTCGTTCAAACTCGCATTGAAATAATTTTCCTCCAAGGCATTCATTTGTGTCAGTCCGATGCGCAACTTCACGCGCTCCAGCTCTTTGGATTTTCGATCGTGAATCGCTGTATACTCATGTTTCAATTCATCTAAAAACGTATGCCAATACACTTGAAAATCCGAACGCTGCCTTTCCGTTTTAGGTAACTCAAAATGACAGGAAGGACACGCTAAATCTTCCCACAAATTCATTTCTTTGCGGAGCTCCGTTTTGAGTAACGATGCACTTTTCTGCTTGGATTCAACTGAAGCGTTTGAATTAAACAAGTGATCGACTTCATCTTTCATTGTTGGAATCCAATAATCCAATTTCCATGCACTTGCAGCGCGATCTTTCTCAATTTCGTAGATTTTGACCATGTACTCATTGTCTTTCGCTTGCGTTACAGCTAACGCTTCGTAAGCCCAACGGGAAAGCATTAAATTTCCAATCCAAGGTACCTCCGTCGGGTGTGCAAAAACGGGATTCAACTTGGAATAACTAACAATTACGCCGCTAAATAATAATTGTGGGATCACCAAAATCGGAATACTGATGTAGATTACTTTGACGCTATTCAAAGTCGATGAAATAATCAATCCCATTACATTTGAGCAACAAGCTGCAGAAAATAAAATCACCCAATATTCAAAAAACAACCCCTTAATTTCCAGCACATAATTTCCGATTAACACAAACAAAAAAGTTTGAATTGCGGAAATGATAAACATCACCTGTACTTTGGAAAACAAATAACTAAAGCGCGATAAATTCAGAAATGCTTCCCGCTTTAAGTTCACCCGATCTTTGATAATTTCTTCCGCTGCAACCGTTAATCCCATAAAAATTGCAACAATGACCGAAACAAAAATGAATTGGGGAATATTTTCGTTTTCAGAATAACTGTATGTTCCTTCTTTCCCGTTGAAAAACTTCAGAAAAAAAGACAAGGTAAACGCTAAAAGTGGGGCTTCCAATACATTGATCAATAAGTATTGTGTATTTGCCAATTTACTTTTGACATCCCGATTGAAAAAGATCGAAAACTGCTTGAATCGCGATGGTTTTGACGAACTAACCGCTGGATTTGGCAAATCGTTTTCGACCGTTTTTGGGTCTTTTCGTTCACTACTTTCGAGGTATCGTTGATGCCATTCGATTGGCGAAATTTTGCGTTGCTTCGTTGAATTTCCGTATTCATCCAAGACTTTTGCCTCAACGATGTTTAAAATTTGTTCTGGATTTACATTTCCACACGTTTCGCATTCACTTTCGTAGGCATTGGCATGTTCGATACACGTTTTGAAGTACACCACCGAATCGATCGGATTACCTACAAAAATCGGGTATCCACTTTCGTCCAATACCAACAATTGGTCAAACATTTTGAAAATCGTGGAAGAAGGTTGGTGGATTACGACAAAAACTAATTTACCCGCAAAAGTCAACTCCTTTAGTACATCCATAATTGTCTCAGAATCGCGTGAAGACAATCCGGAAGTAGGTTCATCTACAAATAAAACACTGGGTTCGCGAATCAATTCAAAGGCGATATTTAAGCGTTTTCGTTGACCTCCTGAAAGGGATTTTTCCAATACCGAACCCACTTTCTGGTCTTTCACGTCCAACAAACCAATTGAAGAAAGTAAATGAATGATTTTTTTATGAATCTGTGCTTTCGATAAATCGTTGTAACACAATTGCGTGTTGTAATACAAGTTTTCGTAGACGGTCAATTCTTCGATCAACAAATCATCTTGGTTGATATTGCCAATCACCCCTTCCACTTTTCTGGGATTTCGGTGAATGTCAATATGATTGATCGTTACTTTCCCGGAACTCGGAACAATACTTCCATTGAGCACATTCAATAGCGTCGATTTCCCTCCTCCAGAAGCGCCCATGATCCCAATCAATTGACCTGAGGTGGCCGTCAAATTCACCTGATGCAGCGCTTTTCTTCCAGAAGGAAACGCATAATTCATGTTTTTTGCTTCAAAAACAAGTTTGTTTGTTAGATCATTGGAACGAAAACGAGAAATAACATCCGAAAAATACAAGGATTTCGTCTTGTTGGTTCTCAACGCAGATCCTTGATTGAAAATATGATTTCGATCTGAAACCGTCAGCTGTCCATTGACATTCAACTCATCTTTTCCAAAATAACGAAACACGATGAGATTGGCACTTGGCGTGTATAAAAATCGAATTTTACTATCCATGTGTTCCAATTGCAAGGTATGCGCAAATTGCAATTGACTATTGGATGGTTTTACATATAAAAAAGTCGTTTTATCTAATTCTTCAAATTCGTCTGATGAAACTTGAGCATACAAATTTTCAAACTCTTCCATACTCAATTTGAAAGATTCCGCTACAGTAACGGCGAAATCATGCTCACGCTCAGTGATTTCACCATCTTCACTGATGAATTCCAAAATTCGTAAAACCGTAATAATTTTTTGTCGGTGAGAAAGTTCTTGATTAATTTGATGGCAAATACGAAGAATCTTCACTGCATTTACAGCATTTCGTTTCTCAACTCCGTTTTTCTTTCGAATGTTACCATACAACGAACTTAAATACGCTTCAAACATTTCAAGGTACTGATCCACCAACGAAGCGTTCAGTTCAGACTTCAGAAACGTTTCAATTGCTTTACGTCCTTCCGAACTTTTAATTGCAACACCGCCATTTTCATCCATGAAATCGACTTTCGCGATGATTGCAAAAAGTTGCATTAAAGCCCTTAATATTTTTTCACTCATGTACTGAAATTAGCGTTACTGAAATCTCAAAAATCAGCCGAAACATGTTGTCCAAATCTTTTATTCCGCCATGAATATACAAATAATGTTCATTGCGGTCAACTCAATGAAAATTTTGGGATTCTGAAAGCTTAAAACAGGAAAAAAAAGAAAACCTAAACTTTTTGAATAAACCGCTGTTTATGTAGTTTGAGTTGCAAGATATTTCCAACAAAAGGCTTCTCTAAGAGTGAAACAAGATGAAAAAACACGTTAAAAAAAATCATTTACCCCATAAAATTTGCCTTGTTTGTGGATTGTCATTTCGGTGGCGAAAAAAATGGGAAAAAGTTTGGGAGGAAGTGCTTTATTGCAGTGACAAATGCCGATCAAGAAAAAAAACTATCTCTTCCATTCCTTCGTGAATTTCGTGAATAAATCCCTGCAAAATTATGGACGCTGTTTTTATTGTTTTTCCAAATCACTTATTCAAAGATCTCACGAAACTCCAAAATTATCAGGAAGTTTGGTTGATTGAGGAATTTTTATTTTTCAGACAATACAATTTTCATAAGCAAAAATTGGTGCTTCATCGTGCGAGTATGAAAGCGTATGCGAACTATTTAATCGAAAATGGCATTTCAGTTCGTTACATCGAATCTACAGAGGCTGAAAATGATATTCGAAAATGTATTGCAACGATTGCTTCTCGTTCTTTTCAGCGAATTGCTTTCTACGATGTGTGCGACGATTGGTTGAATCAACGCATTAATTCGGCGAGTTTAGAATACAAACTGGAAATTACCTCATGTACTTCTCCCCTATTTTTGAATTCCGAAGCCGAATTACATGACTATTTTGCCAAAAAAAAATCCTATTTTCATGCTGACTTCTACATGCAAGAGCGCAAGAAACGAAACATTTTGGTGGATGAATTGATGAAACCTATTGGAGGAAAATGGAGTTTTGATGATGAAAACCGCAAGAAATATCCCGCAAAAAAAACACCTCCAGCCGTTGACTTCCCTACAGAGTCTGAAATATATCAAGAAGCAAAACAATATGTAGAAACGCATTTCGGAAAGAATTTAGGTCAACTTTCTTCGCCTTTAATT
Organism: Crocinitomicaceae bacterium; assembly: GCA_008017065.1. Classification (GTDB taxonomy): domain Bacteria; phylum Bacteroidota; class Bacteroidia; order Flavobacteriales_D; family Crocinitomicaceae; genus JAQVCM01. Next base: position 1,710 of record SSGT01000179.1, on the reverse strand, counting down.
TATCCGACTACGCACGTAGAAAGTGAACGTTGGTTTCAGCAATTTTTAACAAATCGATTCGAAGAATTTGGGGATTTCGAAGACGCAATCGTTGATCATCAGTCGATTTTGCATCACAGCGCATTGACTCCTATGCTGAACATTGGTTTGTTGACCCCCAAACAGATCGTGGAGGCAACCTTGGAATACGCTTCCCACCATCCAATATCCATGAACAGTTTGGAAGGATTTATTCGTCAAATCATTGGCTGGCGAGAATTTATTCGTGGTGTTTATGTTTTCAAAGGCAGAACGCAACGCACCCAAAATTACTGGAAGTTCAAACGCGAAATTCCTGCATCTTTTTACGATGGAACGACCGGAATTAAGCCCATCGACACGATCATTCATAAAATTCTGGAAACTGGATATTGTCACCACATCGAACGGTTGATGGTTTTGGGGAACTTCATGTTATTATGCGGTTTTCATCCCGATCAAGTGTATGTTTGGTTTATGGAATTATTCATCGATGCATACGATTGGGTCATGGTTCCCAATGTTTACGGAATGAGTCAATTTGCAGACGGAGGAATTTTAGCGACCAAACCGTACATCAGTGGCAGCAATTATATTTTGAAAATGAGTAATTTCAAAAAAGGAGATTGGTGTTTGACTTGGGATGCACTTTTTTGGCAATTTATGCACGAACAACGCGCTTTTTTTAGTTCCAATCCACGTTTGGGAATGTTGCTTCGAACGTATGATCACATGCCTGAAGAAAAACGAAATCTTCTGCAAAAAACAGCATCCGATTTTTTGATGAAATTGGAGAAAAAGTAAACCTAAAATCCTATTTCTTTTCTTTGAACGTAAAGTGCTTTTGACTCATGTAGCTGTAAAACACCACAATGAAAATGGTAAAAATTTTAGAAACTGTTGGAAAAAAACCACAAAACTCAACGAAAAATTTCATCAACACATAGTTCAAGAAAAAGTTCGTCAAAACCATCAACGAATAGCGAAAAAGTTGAATGCGACCTTTCAAGTTGGAACTTGTCCAAACGATGTATTTAGACATCAAAAATCCAGTTGGGAAAGTCACCACAAACGCCAATAGAAGTGCTGCGTTGTATGGTTTGATGACTAAGAAACCTAAGTCTAAAACGCTTTTATCAAAAACGTAGTGAAAACTGATGTAAAACAAAAAAAGATCGAGCAACACATTCGTTCCACCACAAACCGCATAGCGAAAAGTTTGCAAAGGCATCACCCTCCGCATAATGGGATAGAAAAAATCGATAAATGCTAGAATTTTGTCTCTCATTCGAACTGATTCTGATTTTAAGCCAATTTGCCAATAGCAAACATCGCAGGGATTTTCCCGAAATCGTATGCGTTTTCTCTCCAATCAACGATTCGCATAGATTTAATTCGCTCGTCGTAACATGTTAAATTCGAAGCGATACACAAATACGTTTCATCCATCAATTCATTCAACAAATCTTCTAAAATATGCATGTTTCTGAATGGTGTATCCATAAACAGATGCGTCATTCCGGTTTTTCGAGCTGAAATTTCAAATTCTTTCAACTTGCGAATGCGTTCTTTTCGCTCGCGAGGCAAATAGCCATGAAAGGCAAATTCTTGTCCGTTAAAACCGCTTCCTATCAACGTCAGTAAAATGGATGAAGGACCAACCAACGGAGCAACGTGAATGTGCTGTTGATG
>SSGT01000027.1 GCA_008017065.1 Crocinitomicaceae bacterium | reverse complement strand
GTTCCTGCTTGAAGCGCTTTTCCATCTTGCATCATTGCTTCTATGCAATACGTATCATCTGCTCCTGCAAATCGTTCACTTTCGGTTTTTTTACCTCGAATTACAGGCATCGACATCCAGTTTTCTGCAAACTCGGTGTACACATCCAACATTTGCTCTGCCTCAGCAATCGCTTCTGCTTTTGTCGCATGCGCAGTATGTCCCTCTTGCCACAAAAATTCAGATGTACGCAAAAACAAACGTGTTCTCATCTCCCATCGTACCACGTTGGCCCACTGATTGATAAGTAGCGGCAAGTCACGGTAAGACTGAATCCAGCCTTTGTATGTATTCCAAATAATCGCTTCACTTGTTGGACGAACAATCAATTCTTCTTCCAATTTTGCATCGGGATCAACAATTAACTTCGTTTTATCCGCTGGGTCTGTTTTTAATCTGTAATGTGTAACTACCGCACACTCCTTCGCAAATCCCTCCGCATTTTTCTCTTCTGCTTCAAACAAACTTTTCGGCACAAACAAGGGGAAATACGCATTGACGTGACCAGTTTCTTTAAACATCTTGTCTAGTTGCGCTTGGATTTTTTCCCAAATTGCATATCCATACGGTTTGATAACCATGCAACCTCTAACTCCTGAATTTTCAGCCAAGTCAGCACGATTGACCAAGTCATTGTACCATTTTGAATAATCTTCTGCACGTGTTGTGTTCTTTGCCATCTCTGATTTTGAAATTGATTGTGAATTTCCTAAAATAAGGTTAAAATATTTTACAAATGTAAAAATAAAGATTATCTTTAATGCATACTTATAATATACCTGTTATGAAAAATGTATTTCAACTATCCGTTTTTGCAGCTTCTGCACTTACGTTTGCTTCTTGTGCGAGCATTTCGAATGTTCCAGACGATGACGTTTATGTTGTCAAAAGCGCTGCTATCCCAGCAGACGAATCGCTCAGCGATGAAACTTCGTATGCTGCATTTAAATACAAAAAAGACCGCAATACCAATCAAGTTGATTACGAAGATGATTTTTTTAATTCCTCATTTCTAAATCGTCAAAATCGATTTAACATGCAAATGGGATATAATCCTTTCATGTATACTCCTTTTTCTTCTGGATATTCACCTTATGGTTTTTCGCCTTATGGCTATTCGTCTTATGGTTACGGAATGGGATTCAATCCATACCTTCACAATCCTTACGGAAGTCAATTGGTTTATGTCCCAGGAATGGGTTGGACCTACGCAAGCATGATTTCCTACCCAAACATGATGCTTGGATTCAACAATTATGGAGGATATTATGGCGGCTATTATGACCCATTTTTCAACAGTTACCACATGGGCTATGGAGTTGGCGCTGGTTTTGGCTATGGTGGTTTTGGAATGAATCCGTATGGAAGTGGCTTTTATGATTCTTGGTACTACGGTGGCGGAAATTTCACCAACCAATGGGGAAATAACGGAAGCAATGGAAATTCATCATCAAACAATCCGAATCATTACAGTGGACCACGAGGTTCTTCTTCAGGTGGTGGTGTAGTTACAAGAACAAATATTCCTGGTACGGTGAAAATGGGAACAAAACCTGTAGCTAATAGTAATCCAACTTCTACTCCTGTTGGAGTTGTGAAACCTGTCGGAAAAGAAGCAATATCAACGCGAAATAACGGAACGATTACACCTGTTAAACCAACGGTGGAAAGTGTTCCGTCAGGAACTTTAAATCGTCCGGGGCGTGTGAATTCGACGGGTGGAACAAGAGAAAATCCAACACGTGAATACAACAACAATCCGCTAAATCCAAACAGAAATGGCAACGTAACGCCAGCGAATCCAACGCGAAATTCAGGTGGTTCGGTCGGAAGTCCGGCGCCAACCCGAAATTCAGGATCTGGTGTAAGTAGCCCAACGAGAAACTCTGGTGGAACTAGTTCTCCCTCCGTAAGTCCATCCCGTTCAACAGGTGGATCAACTGGTGGAGCTGGCGGCGGCGGCGGTGGCGGTCGTTCTACAGGCGGAGGATCTGTCGGTGGCGCTCGACGTTAGGTTCCCTTTACCTTTTACTACTTACTCATTCTTATTCAGCTTGTTATGAAAAAATTATATATTAGCCTAATCGGCTTGCTAACCTTACAATTAACTCACGCTCAAAACGTTGTCGACTTAGTTCGTTATTCCAATTTACAACTTCAAGGATCCGCCCGATTTGAAAGTATGGGCGGTTCTTTTGGAGCCTTGGGCGCTGATATGAGTACATCCATGATCAATCCTGCTGGATATGGTCGATTTTCATCTTCTCAATTTCAACTTGGAGCAAATTTCTACAACACCCAAAATACCGCAAATTTCCAAGGAATCAATACCGAAACCTCGCGAAATTCAGTTCGACCTGCGAGTGCGGGAATTGTTTTTGTGAACGATAAATCTACCCAAAACAAAGGTTTTTTATACAGTCAGTTTGGTTTCAGTTACAATCGCGTCGATAATTTGACCAATACTATGGCATACAAAGGCAAATTATACAATTCACTGTTGGATGGATTTGCGTCAGATGGGAACGGACTAGAGCCGAATCAACTTTCCCCGTTTTCGTCCGCATTGGCTTATGAAACGTATGCAATTGATCCCAATGGAAGTGGCGGATATGTCCCTCGTTTGACAATTTACGATACCATGTATCACAAACGCACCGTTGAAACCAAAGGCGGTGTGTCCGAATATACCTTTTCATACAGTACCAACTATTTGAACAAACTGTATTTCGGAATCAATTGGGGTATTCGAACCGCTCGCTACACCGAAAACTATACGCATCGTGAACAACTTGAAAATGCGACGTTGTCGCTCGATTCGATCAGCTACAGCTACAACTTAGAAACGAAAGGCAGCGGCAACAATTTTAAAATCGGTGTAATTTATTTACCCGATGAAGCACTCCGTTTAGGATTAAGTTTACACACACCCACGTATTATAATTTGACCGATAATTGGTCCGCAACCATGAGTTCGTTTCACGGCGATACAACGTATGCAATTGAATCGGGACAAGGGCCAACGGCAAACTACAAATACCGCTTGCGAACACCCGCGAAAGTGGTTGGTTCTATCGCTTATGTTTTTGGCACACGAGGATGCATCAATGTAGACATGGAATACATCAATTATAGCGGCGCTAATCTGAAATCTACGAAAGATGCTTCGTTTACACCTGCCGATTATCGCCTTCAAAACGATGAAGCGGCGGATTTACTCCGATCTGTTGTTAATGTGCGCGTTGGAGGAGAAATGGTGTTTCAATCACAGTACTTTTTACGTGGAGGTTTTGCTTATTACCCGCAACCGTACAAAGAAGCAGCTGCAAATGGGACAAAAGCAACTACTGTTTATTCACTTGGTGGAGGTATCAAATTTGGACGAAACACGCTCGACCTTGCTTACAAGATTCAAAACAAAGACTTCAACTACTATGCGTTTGCAGAGAGTTTGACACGAATCAAAACCGTAACACAAGGTATTGTTGTTTCGTATTCGCTTAGTTTTTAAGTAAAATCTTCACCGATTCAGAAAAAGTCATTTTATTTAATTTGCTATGAATCCACGCAGGAACGTTGAAGAATTCCAACACGACACGTTCTTGGTGGTCTAGCATTAAACTATTCACTTCCTGACTCATGCTTTCAAAAATATCCAATGCAGCATTTTGATTGGTTACTTTTGAAAGTTTTCGAATGTATTTGATCAAAACGTCTTCAATCTTATAGTCTCGCTTGTATTTCGAAAGATAACGATTGGTTGATTTAATTACATATTCTAAGAAATCATAGTTTTCCAACTCATAATGTACCACCAGATTCAATAATCGTGTGAAACTGTAGATATCCTGCCGTAAATTTTGTTCGTTGTCATTCAATACTTCGTTTAAAAAGGAAAGTGCCTTTTTATACTCTCCAACGCCAAAATAACTGTATGCTTTGTTGTAGAGTAAGATCACTTCTTGCTCTTTGCTGATTTTGTCTTCGAACGCAACTTTCCCAGCATCGATTTCTGGAATCAGATTGACGGCTTTTTGCATATCTCCCATCGCATGAAGGAGATTCAATTCTTGGTTGTAACTGTTGGCGAATATTCGAACCGTAATATCCACCGAATTAAATCCTTTTTTACCAACAAGTGCACGTAAATCAACAATCAAACTTTTGGCATTTTCAAAATCCTTGTTGTCGATATAGCACCGAAGGAGATGGAATAATGTCATTACATACCGCTGCGGCGAACCTTCTTTGATTTTTGGATTATTATCCAAAATCGTACGCGTTTTATTGAAAAACTGAAAGCTATCTTCGTAATTTCTAACCGTCGCTGCGCACAAGCCTTTGATGTAGTAACACATCGAAGTTGCACGTGTCGATAACGCCGTATTTTTTCCTTTAATCAAGTGGTAATCTGCGATGCTTTCCACAACTTCACGTTCTTGTTCGTTGCGAGTGAATCCACCACTTCTGAATATGAGGTTGATTTTGGAATATACAACTTGATATTCAGCCAAGTTTCGAAGTTTAGCAATAACCATCTCTTCTTCCTCTACTAACTTGTCCAAATTTGTTGAAAATTCACCTTCTTCGTAGGCCTCTTCCAACAACTTTTTCTGCCAAGAGATTAACTCAAACCAATAGTAGAACTTCTCATTTTCAGCAGCGATTTCCTTGGCTCTGCTCACAAATTTCTCGCATTCTTTATACAACGCCTTGTTGAATAAAATCTCTACGTTTTTGATTTCTTGTTTCAATAAGCTACTCACCGACTGTTCACTGTAGAACGAGCGAAGGCTCTTCAAAATTAATTTGTAGAGATGATTTTTTTCGGACGGTAAATGCTTGATAAACGTTTCGTTCTTAAATTCCACCTTCAACGCTTCTTCGTCGTAGACGCTTTGCTTCTCGATCGCATCGAAGATTTTTAAATAATTCTTGTCACCAGATTGCAGCGATGACGAAAGTTTGAAAAATCGTTTTTCGGATTTGCTCAAAGACTTCACCAACTTAAATAACTCTGTGGATGGTTTCATAGTGAATAGAAGATTGACAATTTAGAATACTGTTTTTTTTTAATATCCATGCAGTAGTCAAATATAGTAATTCATTGGAATCCTAGCGTAAAAATCACACAAGACAAAAACGGGACAAAGCAAAAGGGTCTTCCGAAAAAGACCCTTTAAACAAACAACAACAAACTAAACCTCAATATAATAACCAATTATTTGAGGGTAACTTTCTGTCCCTTCGAAAGAACTTCATCGGGAGAAGAAATATTATTCTTATCAATCAACGATTCTAACTTCACGCCCTCTAATTGTGCAATTTGTCGTAACGTAATTGGCGTTTCGACAGCAAAAACAGGTGTTGATTTCGACTTTCTTCGCTTCGGTTGGATGTAAATCAAATCACCTTCCACGAGTACATCTTTTTTATCTCCAAAGTCGTTGTAACGGTACAATTGCCACAACGATATGCCAAGCTCTTTCGAAATGCGATAAAACGTATCTCCTTTTTTGGCAACGACGTATTTTACATTGTTTTTATGAACCAATACGGTACGTGTCACTTGTTTCGCTTCTGATTTAGAAGCCGAATTTTTAGTCAATAATTCCGTCGGATTTGCAGTTTCTGTCCCCAACTTATCTAAATCATCCAATTTCAAACGTTTGATCAAATCGATCAACAAATCTGGATATTTGGGATTCGTTGCGTATCCTGCTTCTTTCAGTCCTTTTGCCCACGCTTCGTAGTCGGTGATCGACAGTGTAAAAAGAGAAGCATAACGGGTTCGTCCCGTCAAGAATTTACTATGATCTGCAAACGATTCATCGGCCGAACTGTAACTTCGAAAGCATTCGTTTTTTTTATCATCGTCGATGTACATTTTCTCCCCTGTCCAATCGTGACATTTGATTCCGAAATGATTATTCGCTTGTTGCGCAAGCAATGAATTTCCATTCCCACTTTCCAAAATCCCTTGGGCCATCGTAATACTTGCTGGAATCTTGAACTGAATCATTTGAGAAACCGCCGTACTTTTCCAGGTTTCAACATACTCTTCTAACGTGTATTTTTTGGTGCCATTTGCAACAGCCAAATTCACCAATAAACTTCCAATAACGAATGAAATATACTTCATGATCACAGTGTTATTAACAGCATTACGGCAGTTATTAACAATGGTTACAATTTTGCGGAAAATTTAGTTGATTTTCACTTTTCGCAAGTGCTGCAAAATCGTCAACAGCGAAACGTCAACTAAAAACCGAGTTTTTCTCTCAAATTGCTGTACGCATTTCGACTGATTGGAACTTCTTTTTTGTTTTTTAGAATTGCAACATATTTGTTTTTCTCCAATTGTTCAATTCGCGTTAGTTCGGAGATGCGCACGATAAATGAGCGGTGTACACGCACAAAATCGTGTGGAGGCAACACTTGTTCGTAATAATTCATCGTTTTCTTTTTGAGAAACGTTCCGTTTGTCGTGTGAATTTTCACATAGTCGTCATACGCTTCCAGCAACGTGACTTCGGAAGTGGGAATTATTTTGATCTCATGCCCCTCTTTGATTACAATTCGCGCATGTTCATCTGGCAATTGAATCCGGTTTGTCAGCTCTTCCTGGGTGATCTGTGGCGTACGATGGTCTAAAAACTTGTTGATTGCCATATCTAAACGCGCTTGCGAAAACGGTTTCAACAAGTAATCAAGTGCATGCGCTTCAAATGCACGCAACGCAAATTCTTCGTACGCTGTTGTAAAAATGACGTGCGGCAATTCAGTAAGTAGCTCGAGTACCTCAAACCCGTTCAATTTCGGCATCTGCACGTCCAGAAAGATCAAATCGGGCTGATGGTGTTGAATCGCCTTCACGGCTTCAAATCCGTCAGAACATGTGGCAACTACGTCCAATGTCGGATGTATTGAAAGCATTTTTAGCATCAATCGCTGCGCCAATTGCTCGTCGTCGATTACAATTACTTTTTTCATACATTATTGGTTTGTAATGGCATACGTGGTACATTCAGTTGCACTCGATAAAGATCGTCTACGTGTTGGGTCTTCAATCCGTCGGTTTGACCATAAAACAAGCGCAACTTGGATTGAACTGCCTGCATTCCAAAACCAGTTCCTTGTTGGGTGGTGTTTGAATCAAATGGATTTTCGATTTCGATCAATAAACGTGTGTCAATCGCCCGAATCGCAACAAGAATACGACTGACTCCCGTTTTTCCGTAGACGCCAAATTTGATTGCATTTTCGACCAAGGGTTGCAACAAAAAACAAGGGATTTGATCGGCCAACACGGATGAATCAATTCTCCACTCGATTTCGAGGCGATCGCCAAAACGAATTTGTTCGATCGCTAAATAGCGTTTCAATTGTTCGATTTCATCCGAAACCGTGCACCATGCATCCTCTCTCCTTTTCAACGAATTCCGGAGGAAATCAGCCAGCAATATCACCATTCGCTGTGCTTCATCGGGTTGAATTTGTGTCAACGCACTAATCGAATTCAGTGAATTGAACAAAAAATGGGGTTGTAATTGTTGATGGATTGCCGCAAATTCTGCTTCTTTCAACTTGCGTTCGATCGCCATTATCTGGTCGTTTCGCAACTGCTGATCGGCTTTGTTTTTTTGCAACCAATTTTCATATACAAACAACAACAGCACGATTCCGGCTGAAAAACGAACCAATAGCGCATACAACCACCATGGGATCCTTAGTGGATTATCGGTTAGCATGCGTGTAATCCCGTTCAAATACACGGTACTCAACACGATAATAAACACCACCAAGATGCCCAAATTAGCAACCGCAAGCGGATGATAGCTTTTAAAATGGCGAAAAATTTGACGCAACACAAAATCGGCAAGTAGCAGAAGCAAGCAAAAAAAGGTCGCTGCAATCGTCGAACTCAAAAATGAATACCCTACTTTCCAATGAAAACTAGCCATGAATAAAAAACTCATGGCTAGTACAAAGAACATCGTGTAGTTCAAACGCTGCGTGTGGATCAATTTCATGGACTGAAAGTACCGATTATCGCTTAAATATTCAAACTATTAATTTCAACCCCACCAAACACGCACGATCCGCGCAAAACAAGCACTTTCGTCGATAAATCCATTCCAGTCCACGTTGGGCGTTTGTCTTCTACTCCGCCAAAAACGGAAACGATTTCGGACCTTACTTGCCAATTCGGCGGTATCACCAAGGTCATTCCACCAAAAACGGTCGTAATATCCATCGTTGCTTCACCTTCAAAATCTGCGTGAGCAAGGCTAATCTCACTTCCTCCAAACACAGTCACGATATCTGCGCCTTTGAAGTTTTTGCTCAGTACATTTTTCTGAACACCGCTAAAAAATGAAACCGAATCAATAAAGTCGTCAGAACTGATTCCTTCTAGACCCGCTTTTGGAAAATGACCAAATTTCTTCTTGTATTTTCGAATTTCTTTTTCCGGATTTCTAGATTTAAAGATCAAGCTCAACCCGAAAACGATGATCACAATCGGCCAAAGGATGCGCACGTTCACTAACGTTGGATAAAAATCTTTCATCAAAAACGTAAATCCGATTAAAATCAACAAATACGCAGACATTTTTTTGAATTTGTGTTTCACAACCATCACAACGCCGATTCCGATCAGAATCATCTCCCATCCAAAAATCCACCGCGGTAAGTGAAATCCCATTTCATTAATCAGAAACAAGCTTCCAAAAAGTACTACTAAAATTCCTGCTACAATTTTCCCTCTACGCTGATTTTTCTTCCAGCTCAAATACGTAAACTCGTTACTATTTGTTTGTGTATTGTTATCTTCCATTTTTTCTTTTTTTCCAAAGATATACACATCCGACTGACGTAAAATCGGAAAATCGGTGAACGGTACCCCTTTTTCGGTGAAATGTAGCATTTTGCGGTAGACGCCAACACGACGTTTTCAGTTGGATGTAAAATCACGCAGTTCCCGCCCGACGTAGCAACACAATCGGCAACACAACAAGCGATGAATGTTATTTTTATTTAAAACTCGTGTTGAATCGAATAAATAGTATTCGGTACAAACTATCTTTGCACATGCAATTGCCGATACAAGCTCCGATTTCAAAAGTAAAGCACTTTCTGCTCAGTCAGTACTTTTACGACGGGTTGAAAATCACATTTGGTGTCGTTTCTCCCGCGTTGATCGCCTATCAATTCGGACAGTTGGAGCAAGGAATCACCCTTTCAATGGGTGCTTTGATCGTGAGTATTACCGATAATCCTGGTCCAACAGCGCACAAGCGAAATGCAATGCTCGCAACCAATTTATTCATCTTCTTGATGGCGTTACTGATCGGATTCACGAATCGCAACAGCATTTTATTGGCGATTGAAATTCCAATCCTTTGTTTCCTTTTTTCGATGCTTACCGTCTACGGAGCACGTGCCTCCTCCGTTGGTATTGCCGCCTTGTTGGTCATGGTCATCGGCATCGATCAACACCTCGACCCCACAGGCACGTTGCTTCATGCGCTTTATTTGCTGTCGGGCGGAATTTGGTACTTTCTATTCAGTATGACACTTTCACAAGTGATTCCGTACCGCGCCGCTGAACAAGTGTTGGGCGAATGCATTCTTGGTGTTTCAGAATACATCCGCATGAAAGGACGCAACTACAATGAAAAAACAGACCTTGAAGCGAATCAAAAACGGATTTTAGAGCAAGAAATTCTGATTAGTCAGCAACAAGAAAATGTACGTGAAATTCTGTTTAAAACACGAAAATTGCTCAAAGACTCAAGTGCACAGGGAAACCGTTTGATCATGACGTTCATTGATTTGGTCGACATGTACGAACACAGCATGGAAAGTCAGCAAAACTATGCGGAAATGCGGACTGAATATGGAGATTCGAAGATTTTGGTTCATTTTGAAAACACCATTCTCAACATTGCTTCCGAATTAGCACACATTGGAGAATGCATCCATAATCATACGATTCCACAAAAATTTCCGCTGACGTCTGAAATGCTCGTCGGACTGAAATCTCAAATCGATTTACTCGAAAAACAAGGCAAGAACACCGTCCGATTGAAAAAAATCTTGATCAATTTACGAAATATCAACTTGCGGTTGGAACAAATGTATAATTACCAAAAAGTACAAACGAAAGTTCCCTCGGAGCGCAAAAAAGAATTGAACAAATTTACCTCCCACCAAACCTTTGATTGGAATGCTTTTCGGGAAAATTTGACGTTCAAATCGGCGGTTTTTCGACATGCTTTTCGCGTCGCATTGGTGTGCTTGTGTGCTTTTATTTTTGCACGAAATTTCTACATCGGTCAATACAGTTATTGGATATTGTTGACGATTTTGGTGATTTTAAAACCGGGATTCAGTCAAACCAAGAAACGAAATTATGAACGGATTATCGGCACGGTGGTCGGCGGTTTGATCGGAATTGGTATTTTATTTTTGTTCAAAGACAGCTCGATTCGTTTTTGGATTTTATTGGTTTTCATGTTACTCACCTACAGTTTTGCTCGCTTGTACTACATCGTGAGTGTTGTTTTCATGACACCTTTTATCCTTTTGATGTTCAGTTTCATTGGCAACAACAACGATATCATGTTGGTTCAAGAACGCATTCTAGACACATTTATCGGTGCAGGAATTGCTTCGTTGGCAAGCTATTTTATTTTACCGACGTGGGAATCGGAGCAAATTCGGAAAATGATGGGAGAAATGTTACTCAAAAATCGAAACTATTTGCTGAGTATACTGCACTACAAAACCGATCAACTACAAACGCAAACCAATTATCGCTTGGCGCGTAAAGAAATGTATGTCAGCCGTTCCAACTTGGGATCTGCCTTTCAGCGCATGCTGAACGAACCCAAGCGAAAACGTCAGCAGGTAAATGATACCAACAAATTTATTTTGCTCAATACGCTTTTTGCATCCCACATTGCCTCGCTTTCGTTTTTGATGAAACAAGGGTATATGTTGAGTGAACAAGAACTCCGTGAAATTCGTAAAAGTTTGAATCTACTGAAAGAATCGATGAGCTATTTTAATCAACAGGATTCGTTGCCTGAAATCCATGTGGATGTCGTTCCGAAAACGGCCTCCGAAATTACGGATCATCTTACGCAGTTGACCTTGGTAGCAAGTGAACTCAAAAAACTAAGTTCCAAAATCGTGGAACCAAGCGTCTAATTCTCCGTCACCGTTTTGCGATTTTATTCCCCGTTCCCCGCTGACGCGAACATTTAAATCGATTGATTTCGTCGGTTCGCAGCGCGGTATGTTTGGTTTTTCGCGATGCCATTCGTTTTCTCCACATCTTGAAGCTCGTAGGTTTTGAATGCTGACGCATAAACTCAATTACTTGCTTTTCTTTCAGGCCAAATTGAAATTCGATGGCTTCAAAGGGTGTTCTATCCTCCCAAGCCATCTCGATGATTCGATCGATGTCGCGCTCTGAAAACTTTTGCTGCTCGCTTGTTTGATCGTCTTCGTCCCGCTGCATGTAGGCCAACGGTGACGGTAAATCACTGTAATAACAATACAAATCTTCTTCCATGCTTAATCACTTAAATTCTTCTGATTGATCTCTTATTTTTGAAGCCACAACGCCACAAATTCACCTTTGGGATCGTAGGTCTTCGCTTGTTTTTCGATATCAAAAACACGTTTTCCCCGCGGATCGTTACCTACGCCCGCCAAGTACGCCCAATTTCCCCAATTACTACACACGTCGTAATCGATCAATTGTTGTTCAAAATACGCAGCACCATAGCGCCAATCCAACTTCAACTCGTTGCAAAAATAACTTGCTACGACTTGCCTGCCGCGGTTACTCATGAATCCGGTATACTTCAATTCACGCATATTCGCATCTACAAAATCGATTCCAGTTTCACCAGAAACCCATCGTTGCAAGGATTCCTCATCGTGCTCATTTTGTATAACTTCCGTCTCTTTAATTCCCTTTTGTTGAAAAAATTGGTTCCGGTGTTTTTTCATCATGAAACGGAAATAATCGCGCCACAACAATTCAAAAATCAACCAGTAGGTAGATTCGTTGCTGCCGAATTGTTGCTCGTATTTCTTCAGTTCCGCATAGATTTCGCGTGGTGACAAACATCCCAACGCCAACCAAGCAGAAAACTTCGATGAATAAGCAGATCCAATCATTCCATTGCGTTGGTCTTTGTACGTCGACACCAATTTTGACTCCGAAAAATAATAATGAAGTCGTTTTAAACCAGCTGTTTCGCCTCCAATAAATTGTAAAACTGCACGCTCATCGGAAATCACATTTTGCATTCCCAATGCTTCCAATGTGGGTAAAACAAGTGCTGGAATGGTTGGTGAATGTATGGCTAAAGGTTTTTCAAAAACGGGACGAACCTGTGCTTCTTTTTCAACTTTCTTACGAAAATTGGTGAACACATCTGGAATATCTTTGATGGAAAAAGGCAAATCTTCGGCGTGATACAACGTGCTGGTGCTGAATGTTTCTAACGTGCATTTTGTTTTCCAAAGTGCCTTTTCGAGTTCCGCTTCTACTTCTTTTTCTTCGAACGTAACTTCTTTTTTGGCATACACTTTCTGGACACTGCGTTCGGCGGCTAACTTTGCAATTTCAACCACGGGATTTCCTTTCAGGAACAGTAATCCGGAACCCAATACACGCAAACCTTGATCCAAATCCTTCACGGATTCGAGCAAAAATTTGAGTCTGAATGCACTTATCTTTTGAAATCCGTAAGCCGAGGGCTGAAACAGAGCGTCTTCAAGACAATAAACGGGTATAATTTCATCGCTGTGCGCAATTGCTTCCACCAAGGCTTGATTGTCGTGTAAACGTAAATCTGTTTTAAACCATACGATTGACTTTTTCATCGTTGCGATTTTAAGTGAGTTGAATAATCATCTTTCTACACAACAACTTGACCGGCTAAAAGTTCTTGATTTCACTGGTTTTTAACGGAATTTCTGATTGTCAAATTACCGCTTACGACGCGCAGTTGGATTTACGTGTTTTTCTAAAATTCGCATTCCTTCCACTTTTACGAGTGCTTGCTTCCGAAACCCCCACACGACATCGCGCGCATGTGCACTCGATTCTTCCAAGTCAACAATTGGAAGCGGATAATCTACTCCCAAGGTACAACCGTAAAACGTTTGTTCCATCGCATTGAGTTTCCACGGTTCATGGATCAGATGTGGTGGAATATTTTTAAGTTCGGGAAGCCACGTTTTAATAAAAATTCCTTCCGGATCATGTTCCTCTGAATTTTTGATCGGGTTGTAAATGCGAACGGTATTGATGCCCGTGACACCCGCTTGCATTTGGAGCTGCGGATAGTGAATTCCGGGTTCATAATCCAAAAACTGACGTGCCAAGAAATGCAGATCGCGCCAATCTTGCCACAAATTGAACACAAAAAACGAAACAACCATTGCCCGCATTCGAAAATTCAAATAGCCTGTTTCAACCACGCAACGCATGCATGCATCCACCAATGGAATTCCTGTTCGCCCTTGTTGCCACGCCAAAATATACGCTTCGTTTTTTGGTTTCCGAATCAAATCAAACGCGCGGTTGACGTTCTGAAACTCCATCGAACATTCATCTTCAAACTTTTGCATGAAATGACAATGCCAATGCAAACGCGAGATAAAGTTTCCCAAGGCCCGTTTGTTCTTCGACTTTGAAACGTGTTGTTGTGTGTATTGATATGCCATTCGCATGGAAATATTTCCGTAGGTCAAGTAGGGAGACAAACGACTGCATCCTTTGCGACTCAACAACGGTTTGGAAATATGTTTGCTGTAATTCACGTGACGAACTTTCAAAAACGAATCCAAGTACCTCCACGCCAACGATTCACCACCCTGCTGAAAATTCTCATTGCGCACGTAAAAAGATTCAGGCAACGGATTCCCTTTCCAGGTTGCGTATTGGCTGTGTGATAGTTGCAGTAAATTCAGCGATTTTTCATCCACGAACTTGGGAGGAGAAAGCATCGTTTGGGTCCAGCGCTTTTCCCATTCTGAGCGGGATTTCAGACGTCGAATCACTCCGTGTAATTGCGACTCTCGCCACGAAATCCCCTTCGCTCGCAGGAACATCTGTACCGCTAAATCCCGGTCAAAAGTTACCTTCGTCCCAACTTCTTGGTGCGAAAAAACAGTTTTCACCTCGTATTCGGAACAAATCGCCTCCAACACATCCAACATTTCCGCATGAAATAGATACACTTGCGCCTGCAACGACTCTAATTTTTCATTCATCTCCGCCAAGGATTCCATTACAAAACGCCAATGACGCACATCGCTATCTGGATAATCCATCACGGATGGCTCAAAAACGTACATCAACAAAATGGGAAGTCCTGCTTGTTGCGCAAGAAAAAGTGGTTCATGATCTGTGAATCGAAGATCGCGCTTGAACCACACGATGTTGATCTCCGGTTTACTCAAGGTAATCAATCGCTACAGACTGAAGTTCAACTCCTGGTTTAGCATACGTCAAACGATCCAAGCGCTGGGTTGTATGGTAACTATCTAATCCCGAACCGGCTACAGTCCCCAATTTCTCCAAGTCCAAATATCCATCTGCACTCAAACTTCCGGGAGGAAAGTAAATGTGTTCAATCTTTCCGATAACTAACAACGTTCCATTGATTTCGAGCGGAACATCGTGAATGAATTTCACACCCAATTGCACATTGCTTTCAGCTACAAAAGGCGCCCAAAAATCGGAACGGTATTCAGCGGTTAAACCCGTTTCATCAAATTCGGACTGCTCCCTGCGAAACCGTGCAGAAGTTTGATGCCCGGCCTTGTAGATCGATTCATTCAAATGATTGATGGTATAATAACCCGTTGTTTGCAAGTTTTCCAAGGTATGACGGTCTACAGAATCAGGCCGTGAGATGAAACCGATGTACGGCGGATTTGCTCCGATGTGCACAAAGGAATTGAAAATCGCAAGGTTCGTCTGTCCACTCGCACTCTTCGTACCGATCAACGCTACGCTCTTAAATCCGCCAAGCGAATTGATCAACGATGCACGAAAACGCGTTTCGAGTTGCATCAATTCGTCGAACGTGAAGTGTTTTTTTTCCATACATTAAGCTTTTAGCGTAGACATTCCTCCATCCACATGCATGATTTGCCCCGTCATCCAGCTGGAAGCATCTGAAAGTAAAAATTGTGTTGCGTTGGCGATATCTTCGGGTTGACCAATGCGTTTCATTGGATGCCGTTGTGCCATTGCATCTATTTTTTCGGCAGTGCTTACCAGTTTGTCTGCCATTGGAGTTTGTGTAAGCGAAGGCGCAATGCAGTTAACCCGTATTTTCGATGCAAATTCTGCCGCCAGTGCTTTCGTCAATCCCTCAATTGCCCCTTTGTTGACAGAAACTGCTGCGTGAAACGGCATTCCAATTTCAACAGCTACGGTACTGTACAGAACGATAGCGGCTTGGTCCGAAAGTTGCAAATTAGCGGTATATGCTTGAATACTTCGGATCGCCCCCATGACATTGAGCTCAAATCCTGCACGAAAATCTTCAGATTTCAATCCACGGAAAGGTTTCAACAGGATTGATCCAGGACAATACACCAATCCGTCAATTTTTCCTTCGAACGTCGGAAAAGGTTGTTCGGAAAGCACATCAAACTCTTCGTGTTGATCAAAATCAAAAGCTGGTGTCGACCTTGAAATCGACAAGACACGTTCACCGTTCGCAATCAATTTTCTGGCCGTTGCTTGCCCAATTGCAGAAGAAGATCCAATAATAAGCGTTGTTTTCATGCTTTCAAAACACTTCGCATGAAATTATGTTCAGATCACGAAGCAAACTTTTTACTCCAAAAAAACATCAAGGGTACAAATACAAAAGTTGGTGCCAGCCAAATCAACCAATTCGGCTCAAAATTATCGACATTAACCACGAGAAAAGCAGTAAATGTGGCGATGTATGATCCCATCATCATTCCTATATGTTGACGTAGCCAAGCATTCTTGGGTAGTTGAATTTTCTTTTTGATGCGATAAAAGATATAAAACTCCGTAAAACACAATTGCAATTGAATTGCTCCAAAAACGATCAACACCATATTCCCAG
>SSGT01000083.1 GCA_008017065.1 Crocinitomicaceae bacterium | reverse complement strand
ATCAATACAAAATCTCCCAAAGAAACAAAGCGTGTCCCGGAGCAGACATTTTTGCTGCTTGCCGATCCTTTTCCTCCAAGATAGAAATAACATCAATCGGTTGAATCTTACCCGTTCCCACTTCAAGCAATGTACCCACTGTTGCCCGCACCATGTTTCGTAAAAAGCGATCAGCTGTAATTTCAAAATAGGCAGAATTTTTGTCTGTTTGTACCCATCGAGCTACCGAGACATCGCAAATATTGGTCTTCACATCGGTGTGTAATTTTGAAAGGGAAGTAAAATCTTTGTTTCCCACCAAGTGTGTTGCAGCTTCGTTCATCGCTTCAAAATTCAACCGTGTGGGGAAATACAAACTAAAATCGGTTGCAAACGGATCTTTTTGCTGATGGATAAAATAGCGATATGTACGTGACTTTGCACTAAACCGTGCATGAAAATCGGCTGGCGCAAGTGTGATCGATTCAATAGACACACTATCCGGCAAAATGCGATTTAGCTTAAAAAGAAGGTCTGTGTTGTAAAAATTCGGGTTCAAATCGACGTGTAGAACATAATCTTTTGCATGTACGCCCGTATCTGTTCTACCACACCCAACGACTTGAATTAATTTGTTGTGATTCAATTTAAACAAGGCATCTTCTATTACTTCTTGAACAGAAAGCTGATTGGGCTGTCGCTGCCAACCAAAAAAAATTTTTCCATTGTAAGAAAGCCTAAAAATGTAACGTTCCATTGGGCAAAAGTAAGGACTATTTACTTAACGAAACGGGCTTTCTTGTATCAATTGGTACCGTTGATTTTTTCGTACAATTTAACATACTGTGCCTTCAAAAAATCGGCGTTGTTAAATACTAAATTGGTGACACCATGCTGTAAAAACGACCCCGCGATTTGCTTGATTGGATTTCCAGATTTACCAACCACCAATTGATTCGTGATGGAACCCACAATCATGCTCAACATCGACTTTTTCAAGTCTTCTGATCCTGCTTCAAAATGCAAAAAATCTTTCGCGAAGTCTTTGATTTTTGTCAATGGATTAAATGTTTCGATCGATTCTAAAATCTCCGATTTCAATACGATCATTTCCGACTTCTGGGTCAATTCCAATACTTCTAGATGCGCATTGAGTTCACGTAAACTGTTGTACTTTTTCATTGAGAAGTTATTTTTCGAACCAAAAAATTAGCAATATGACTGGTAATCAGCGGAAAAAAAAGTCTGAGTAAAATTGCTACTGCAACATAGGCTCCCGCAACGCAAAAGAATCCCAAAAAACCACTGTGCAGCCACTGATTCAGCCACAAAGACGCACCGATACTCGCAATAAAAACACCCAAAAAGAGTATAATTGCCAGCATGGAATACACAATCAACGTAGATGTAAAAAACGACACTTTAGCAATCGTCTTGAGCTTTACAATTTCGAAGGACGACTTTGCAAAGGTTTCAATTTGATCCAACAATGGATTGATATCTTTTCCCATAATTTATGCATAAAAAAAGTGTGAATGAGCATTCAAATCGCCCATTTACACTACTAAAATTTAAACTTTTGTTTTCAAGTCCTCTACTTCTTTTTTACTTCTCTCGTAAAATTCATTCAATTTTTCCTTGAGATCATCCGTAAGATCCTCGCCTTTCGACATTAATTTTTTTCTTGTTTCACTGCCTTTGTTCGGCGCAAAAAGAATTCCTAAGGCTGCTCCTAAAGCTGCTCCGACGATTAGTGCTCCCACTAACTTTGCATTGTTGTTTGACTTTTCCATATTTTTACTTTTTTATTGTGTTATGACCTATCTCCACGGATAATTGATAACAGAATTGAAATCACCGCGATGGCTAACAATACATGAATCAACCCTCCAATATTCAACCCTAAATAACCGACCAACCACAAGACAATCAAAACGATTGCTATTGTGTATAACCACCTGTTCATAAGCTACTTATTGAGAAACTAAATGCACTTCTGTTTTGTTTCCATTGGACTCAAAAGTGTACCAAAACGAATCCTCTTTCAATTTGAGAATTGTCAATTTTCTGGATGATTTGTCGTCATTTCCCTCCAATTGAATTTCTTGGTCGTTGTTTTGAAACTTCCATGTGCCCAAGCCATCAAATAATCCGCATGAATAACTGTAAGCACCTTGCTTCGAGAAATTCTCCGTACAATTTGTATACAAGCTCGTCAGATCGGTTCCGTCTGTATTGTATGTTTCCACACGCCAGTTGTTTGCAATCCGCTCTGTGCGGGTTCTCAGACTGATCATCGGACCATCTTCGTATTTTTGACAACTTGTAACAACCCCCAACAATGTCGTACCGAGTACCAATAAAACGGTATAAAAAATTACTTTTTTCATGTTCTATGATTTAAAATCTGTAACCAATGGTAGCCTGGTACCATGTATTTTTGTAACGCGGAGTCGTGGATGATCCGTTTCCATTGTTGTTTTGAAAATCTGCACCAGCACGTAGTCCAACTAGAAAATGATCCACCGTGATATCGAAACCAATCACTCCACACAAAATATTTTTCCGGATGTTATCATTTTCAAATTCTTGCTCTTGTTCAATTGTGGATGAAGCATTTGCAAAAACATCTTTCTGGCGGAGCAAAAACGAATATTGTGGCCCAACCACGATGGTAAAAAATTCCGATGGTTTTATCGCAAACAACAACGGGATATCCAAGAAAGTTGTAGTCCGCTTAAAGCTATACGTGCTCCCTAAAATTCTTCCAGTTGCTTGAAATCCCTTTTGAGAAAGCATCACTTCTGGTTGTAATCCGAAGTATTTCCCGATAGGTATACTCAAAAAAGCACCTGCTGCTAATCCCAACTTTGCATCCGCATCAAACTCTTCCCCTTCGGAATCATACACATTGGATAAATTACCACCCAATTTAAATCCACCTGTCAATCGTTCTCTGTACTCTAAATCCTGCGCCATTACCTGTGTTGAAACCAACACAACTGCAAGGGCCATTCTCCATTTATTTCTCATCATTTCTTTGTATTAAACTTATTTTACATCCTTAGTTGTCAATGCCTTGAACGCATTACCGAATTCCTCCATATCGTGGTTAAATTCGCGTTTAAAGGCTTCCCAATTCGCTTTATTTTCACCTTGATACGTAGCGATCTTCACTTTTAAATTTTCATTTTTAAGTTCCAATTTGACGATTTCCTCGTTGTATGTTTTCGAATCCATTTTGGTAGAGTTGATCTTGGATTTTAACTCCTGGATGCTTTTTTCATTTCATGCTTCGCTTTTTTTTGCTGCTTTCTCTGCAATCACCTTCGCTTCGATCAATTCTTTTTCAAACTGTTTTTGATTTCTCAAAATTTCTTTGACCGCTATCTTACAACGTGCACTGACCATGTACTTTATATATAGCTTCACCAAAAGATAATTTAACAGTAAAGGTCAACTAATTCCCTGACGTAGCGTTACACAAAAAAAACGAATTGTATCATAATTCACAGGTTTTGGATTTTCAACTTCCCATTTCGCCACCGCGATTCACGCCAGTAGCATTATCGATTGGCATTATTAATTTCCGCAAACAAAAAAAACCAACCGCTTGCACGATTGGTTTTTAGCATTTAGGTGTTTTTCTTATTCGATATACAACACATATCCTTTTTGATAATCAACCGAGTAATCGAATTTCAAGACTTTGCTTTGACTTGGATCCAATAGAAAACTCCACGTGATGATTCCCGAATTTTCAGTTACTTTTCCTTCTAGGAATTCTCCTCGTTTCACCTTGATGTCATCTACGTTCGAGATTGGGAATTGATCTTTTACCAAAATTGGAATTTTTGCTCCACCGTTGTTTTTGAGTTTAATCTCCCAAGCAACATCTACACGTTGACGAGAACCGATTGCTTTTGATTTACTTTTCTCAGTCACCTTTTTGCGCTCCACTTGAATTTTGTTGTCTTTGCCCAACGAGAATGTCAAAGTATCTTTGGTTGAATTGACGTCGATATACGATTTTCCGATGTACGTACCATCGAAGTACAAATTGGATTCACCATTCAACAAATTCAATTTTTCCCAGCCTGACACTTGCGCTACTAAATATACACTTGGATCCAATTTTGGAACCGTATGGTATTCGTAATTCGCAGGCAACGTATAATTCGAAATGGTTACGCGCTGATCTTGACCGTTGGATGGAATCGAAAATTTGGATTGAATCGCATATTCCACACGCAAATCTTTCTGAACAACTTCCGTCCCCACCGTGTATGCGTATTGCTCTGTTATTCCATCAAGTTCCATTTCAGCCATTTCTTCGGCTTTTTTATCTTTTCTTGAAAACAACCTGCTTTTTTTAACCGTGACAGATTCAAGCGTCGCATTTGTATACCCCCGAGAACTTGCGCCCACAGACATCGGCACTGCGCTTCCAACGCCACTTGAAATTTGAACTTCATTCAAATTCAAATCTTGTGGTTGAACAAAAAATTTCAAATACGGTGCTGAAATTGCCAAACTTACTTGATCATAACCGACAAAAGAAGCCATTACATATTGTTCTCCTTTAGGAACAATCACGTCAAATTTCCCATCAAAATCAGTCACCGCTGTCACGTTGGGATTGTTGTAAAAACTAATTTTAGCAAAAGGCAACGGTTCGCCAGTCGAAGCATCGATCACTTCCCCGCGCAAGCGCTGTCCTGAATAATCAAAGGACGGAATCACTCGTCCATTGTAATTTTTAGCATGTGGATAATTGTTGTAATTCAAATACCATTCCTCCAAAATCGGTTCTTTGGAGTTTTCGTACGGATCGTTGGTAGACAACACTAAATCAACGTCTTTCCAGTCAATTCCAGTGGTTTGATTCACCAATCCTTTCGCTTCCAACCGAACGGGCTTTCCGATTCCGTCACTTCGCAAATCGTAATAAGGTGTCCAAGTAGCTTTTGGCGAAATGTAGTTAAATGCAAACGAAGCGTTGGTTGACTTTTCGACGTCAATCTCAACCACAATTTCCGTATAGTTCACCACCGGCTTGCTTTGACGTGAATCAATTTCTTGCAAGATGCGGTTGATTTCTTTTTGCAATTTTTCCAATTCTTTGGTTAACGCTGTTTGACGAATGACAATTTCAGACATTTTCGCATGCATAAAAACATACGCTTCTTTCAATTCTGAAACTTTCAACCCGATATCTGATCCTTTCAAATCGCTGTTTTTTTGAAGCAAATTTTTATCGTTTTGCAATACAGTATATTCGTCACGCAATTGCTGATCACGATCAAACAAGGCATTTTTCTTTTCATTCAATGCGGCTACTTCACTAGTCGTCATTTTCAAGTCCTCGTAATTTTTTCGAGTAGAAACCGACAAAATTGTAAGCTCGCCAGTTGCCTTCAATTGGACAGAATTGGGATCGATGTGATCGGTCAATTTTTCAAACACAACAAACTGCCTTCCCGGCTTCAATTCAGTCGCTTTTTGATGCTGGATTTGCGCGCCAACAAAGAATACAGTTACTTTTTCAATCGCTGCATTCAATTTAACTTCTTTCTGTGCAGCTGCTGTGAGCGACAAGAAAAGCAATAAAAATGTAATTCTCATGGTCGTTTTTTTTATTCGTGTACAACTAAGATGCAGAAACGTTCAAATTTCATACCTTAACGCTTGTAAAATTACTTCAATAGATTGAATATAATCTGCATTATACTTTATCTATTTGTTTAGTTTTGAACAAATCAAACACATGGAAAAATTTGCTCATCTTAAAAATCAATTCTTGCTGAATCCAGCGATTACTTTTCTAAACTTTGGATCCTTTGGTGCTTGTCCGAAGCCCATTTTTGAGGAATACCAGCGCTTTCAACTAGAACTTGAACAGGAGCCCGTTCAGTTCATCACGACAACAGGCTTGAAGTATCTCGAAAATTCGCGCACGGCATTGTCTGAATT
Organism: Crocinitomicaceae bacterium; assembly: GCA_008017065.1. Lineage (GTDB taxonomy): Bacteria > Bacteroidota > Bacteroidia > Flavobacteriales_D > Crocinitomicaceae > JAQVCM01. Next base: position 4,170 of record SSGT01000083.1, on the reverse strand, counting down.
TATTGGCTGTGGAGCCGACGAACTTGTGTACATGGTAAATCCATCGTATGCGGTCAATACGGTTGCGAAAAGCTTAAATTTACAGGAAGGAGACGAAATTCTAGCAACTAATATTGAATACGGAGCCTGCGACAAAGCGTGGGATTTTTGTTGTTCTGAGACTGGCGCTAAATACATTCGGCAACCCATTCAATTGCCCTTGGTTTCGAAAGCACAATTCATCGCGGATTTTTGTGCAGGTATCACACCCAAAACCAAATTGATTTTTATCAGCCACATCACCAGTACCACCGGCTTGATTTTGCCCGTTGCCGAAATCTGCGCAATCGCACGTGAGCGGGGAATTTTGACATTTGTAGACGGTGCGCACGTGCCGGGTCACATTCCGCTCGATCTACACCGATTGCATGTCGATTTCTACACCGGCGCGTGTCATAAATGGATGCTTACAGCGAAAGGTTGTTCGTTTTTGTACGCCCAGAAATCGGTACAAAACAGACTCAAACCGTTGGTTGTGAGTTGGGGCTACAAAAGCATGTTTCCATCCGATTCCGTGTTTTTAGATCACCACCAAATGACAGGAACACGCGATTTCTCTGCTTTTTTAACAGTTCCGAAAGCGATTGAATTCATGCAGGAGCACAATTGGGAATCGGCACGAAAAGCATGTCATCAACTAGCGATTGAAAATGCACCTCGCTTTGTTGAGTTGCTCCATTCCTATCCATTCGCTCCACTTACGGATGAATTTATCGGACAAATGATAAGTATTCCAATTCGTACAAAAGAACCCGAAAAGTTGCAACGGTATCTGTACGAGAAATACCAACTTGAAATTCCGATTATGCGACAAGAAAAGTTAGTCTGTATGCGCTATTCAATCCAGGTTTTTAACACACAAAAGGACCTCGACTACTTGCATGAATCGCTCCAAGAAGTGCTGCGCGAAACAGATTTCATTCAGTTGTGAATTGTTAAAAAAAGCAAAACACGCTCAAAGTAATAGTAATACTATTAATATTGCACTTAATAAATGCAAAAGGTATGGTTTCACAATTGAATTTAATCATTTCAAAGGATTTGTTTTTGAAAGATCCCACTTCTTCTGAGTTGGGACAGAAAATCTTAAATGAAGGTGTACTGCTATTGAATGAAATCGGATTGGAAGAATTTACGTTCAAAAAACTGGCAATAGCTACACAAACGACGGAAAGTACAATCTATCGCTATTTTGAAAGTAAGAACCAATTGTTGTTTTATTTGTTTAATTATTATTGGACTTGGATGGATTACAAATTGCAGCTGCACATTGCAAACATTGAAAATCCAACTGAAAAATTAAAAAAAGCCATTCAATTGATTTCCATGACTGTTCAAAACGATCCTTCCACTGCGTTTATTGATGAAGGTAAACTGCAAGAAGTTTTAATGGTTGAATCGTCTAAAACGTTTCTTTCAAAGAAAGTAGAAATCGAAAACAAGTTGGGCTATTTCAAACAGTACAAGCAATTTGTTAGTCAATTAAGCACCATTGTTCTGGAAATCAATCCGGAATTCCCTTACGCGCATGCGCTTATTTCGTCGATCATTGAGAGTCTTTTTCACCAACGCTTTTTTACCAAACACTTACCGAGTTTGAGCGACAACGTCGCTGCCGACGAAAAACTGGAAGATTTCTTTTATCAAATGTCTATTCACACGATTCGCAATTACCAAAAAAATGGAAAAATTTAGTCCCATCAAAAGGCTTTTAAAATTACTAAATGCCGACAAAAAAGACATCAGTCAAATCTACATTTACTCCCTGTTTATTGGGTTATTAAACCTCAGTTTGCCACTCGGTATACAAGCGATTGTCAACTTCATACAAACGGGCGAAGTATCAACATCCTGGATTTTATTGGTGTTTCTCGTAGTGTTTGGAATCGTGTTGGCGGGAGCCCTCCAAATCATGCAAATGCGGATTACTGAAAATTTGCAACAAAAAATCTTTATACGCTCTTCGTTTGAATTTGCATTTCGAATCCCCCGGTTTGAACTAACTGCCGTTCGAAATATGTACACGCCTGAACTTGCGAATCGCTTTTTTGACACGATGACCATTCAAAAAGGATTACCAAAACTGCTGATTGACTTTTCGACAGCTGCACTGCAACTTTTCTTTGGACTGATTTTACTTTCAATTTACCATCCGTTCTTTATCGTCTTTAGTTCGGTGTTGATCGTAGTTGTAGGTATCATGTTGTACTTCTCTGGAAAACGGGGGTTGGAAACATCGCTGCAGGAATCGAAATACAAATATAAAGTAGCTTATTGGCTCGAAGAATTGTCGCGGACGATGAATACGTTTAAATTGGTTGGAACTTCGTCTATTCCGCTAGACAATACCAATAGTTTGGTTGAATCGTACATCAAAGAACGAGAAAACCATTTCAAGGTAATCTACAGCCAATTTCTGCAACTTGTCGGATTTAAAAGCTTAATTGCACTTATTCTGTTGATGATTGGCGGATTCTTGGTCATCAATCAGCAGATTAACATCGGTCAGTTTATTGCCGCTGAGATCATTATTCTATTGGTGATCAATTCCATCGAAAAAATAATTTTGAACCTTGAGAATTTGTACGATGTATTGACAGCCATTGATAAAATCGGGTTTGTGATCGACTTACCAATCGAAGGCGAAGGTGGAAAACTCGTTTCTCACGCAAGCGAAAAACCAATGGAAGTTAGTATCCAACAAATGAGTTTCCGCTACACGGAACTAAACAACTATGTTTTCAAAGATTTTAATCTCTCCGTTAAATCTGCTCAGCACACTGCAATAGTTGGCGATACAGGTGAGGGAAAAACAACCTTACTCAACTTAATTGGCAATCTGTATCCGTTGGAAAGCGGAAGTATTTCGTTCAATAACATTCCAGCCTACGACCTCAACTTGGAATATTTGCGAAGTATGATTGGCGGATTTACGTCAGAACAAAACCTATTCATGGGAACGATTGAAGAAAACATCACCATGAAACGCGATAACATCACACTTGAAAATCTCATTTGGGTGTGTGAACAAGTAGGTTTGATGGAGTATATTCAATCGCTGAAACACGGTTTTTCGACTTACATTGATCCCAACGGAAAGGGATTCTTGGCAAGTATTTCACGTAAAATTATTTTGGCACGTTGCATCATCTCAAAACCCAAACTACTGTTGATGGACGATCACCAAGAGTTCTCCTACAAATCGTTCAAAAACTTGGATCAAATGACAAATTTACTTTTCAGTGAAGACGCACCATGGACCATCATCGCTGCGATAAAGAACGAAAACTTACTCCATCACTTCAAACAAGTAGTTCGTATAGAACACGGTGAAATCCTCTTCAAAGGCACGCCCGAAGCGTACAATGAATACTTAAAACGAATCTAAAAAATTATACCGATGTTAAACATTTCAGATATCAAAGTTTCAGATCGTATGATGAAAAAAGACTATTCAACGCTGAAAAAAATCAAGCAAACAACCAAGAAAAACTTGTTCATGCGTTTGCTTTTCTATGCCTTCCTCCTTTTCATTCTCATCTGTTTTCTTCCATGGACACAAAACGTGCAATCCAAAGGGTACGTGACGACACTCTATCCAGAGCAACGACCGCAAACGATCAATTCGATCATCGCTGGAAAACTCGAAAAATGGTATATCAAAGAAGGTGATTTCGTAAAAAAAGGCGACACGATTTTGTTTATCAGCGAAATCAAGTCCGATTACTTCGATCCCAATTTGATCAATCGGATGAGCGAGCAAATCAGCAACAAAGAGCAATCGATCAATTCATACGACGGCAAATTGAGTGCCATGCAACGACAATTGGAGACCTTCAAAAAACTCCGCGATTTGAAACTGGAGCAAGCAAAAAACAAACTGAAACAAGCAAAACTAAAAGTGAAAGCGGATAGTGTCGACTTTATTGCGAGTGAGATTCAATTCAGCATCGCTGAAAAGCAATTCAAACGTACCGATGACCTCTACAAACAAGGATTAAAATCGATGAAAGAGTTAGAAGGTGCGAATCTAAAAGTGCAAGAGTCGATGGCAAAATCCATTTCGCTGGAAAATAAACTCTTGGTGAGTAGAAACGAAGTGGTCAACGCGCTGATTGATTTATCGAATAT
>SSGT01000125.1 GCA_008017065.1 Crocinitomicaceae bacterium | reverse complement strand
GTTTTCAATTCGTACACAACTTTGGTCGGAGCGATATTTCCATACTTTGCAGAAAGCGGTGATCCGCTGTGGGCGCTAAATTCAGTTGGACTATCGATTTCCGTGATGTATTGTTGTGCTTTCGACGCACAAGAAAGCACGACAGGTAGAGGGAATAACAGTATCCATTTAGCCATTTGAAACACGTTTTAAAAAACGAAAGTAGCCATCTTTTCCCGATTGGCAACGTACGAGTAGAAAACGTAAAAAATGAATTTTATTGGTGAATTGGCGATAAATAATACACGTTTCATCAACACGCAGTCGGATTTCGATTCGAATTGTTGTTCGGGATATGAATCTATGCTTAAAAATGATAGTTCAAAACGACGTTGATCAAAAGCATATTTACTTTGTTTATCTCATACTTGGCGATTCCATAGGTTGGTCCCGCTTGAAATTTTGAAACGATTAAAAGTTGCGAATCGAGTCCTTTCACGAAGCGACTCAACTTATACTTCATGTCGAGATTGAGTTGATAATAGGAGGGAAGCCCGTATTTATTCAACGCCACGTCCTTTACATCGGGAAGGTCATAGTATCCAACACCCACGCTGTATTTGAAATTTGACGTTGGTTTTTTGTATTCAATTTTTGCATTGACCGCATGCACGTCGCCAAAACCTTCGTTGCGTTCGCGTGGCATAAATGTGAAAAATGGATCACGTCCCCATTCGCGCGGGAACAAGTAACGTCCGTCTTTGGTGATGCGGTTGTAGTTGAGAGAATATTCGATATTTTTGATTTTGAGTCCGACTTTCCCTCCAAACGTCATTGATTTTGCTCCTTTTACGGTGTACGACATGCTTGGGTCGGGGTTACCGCCTGTGTTGATCGCATCCTGACGAATGAATTGTGTTGCTAAAATTATTTTTGCATTTTTGGGTACAGGACGTTCGTATTTAACTTGAACGAATGCCGTGTTTAAGATGTTGTCAATCAAATAATCCCACGTTTGCAGTTCCCACTTGGGCGTCGGCGTGTATTTTGCTGAAATCACACCGACTCCTGCTGTTTGGAGGTGTTGGTAATGATTGGATTTTGTTCCGTTGATGTTTACTCCCGAAGGATAAATCCCAATGGATTCGCTGGTTTTAAACCACTTTGTGGTGCTTCGTGGAGAAAATGCATACAACCATCCACCTTCGAAACGCCATTTTGAGTTCGGAGAAAAGTCCATCCACAAACCTTCGACTCCTGTGCCACGCATGCGACCGTCTTGCAAATTTATCAGGGGCGTATTGATCAATTGGCGACCAAACGTGATTTGACCCTTTTTCAGATTGTATTTCAAATACAGTTCTTCCAGCCGATCCATGTCTTTATGATTGTCGGGATTTTCAATATCAAACAACCCAATCTCGTAGCGATTCATTTGTCCAGAATATTCGTCGGGATCCGCCAAACGTGAACTCCCAATGTTGAAAAAATAGAATCCACTAACGGCAAACTGAAAGTTGTAGAATTTGTTTGTTTCGTATCGAATTCCACCGCCAATCGCATTGGCATAATAATCTTTTAATTTTCCGTTGTTGATAGTTGAACTCATGAAGTAGCGAAAATGTCCATGCGTTTGTCCTGTTTTGAAGGCATGCAACAGGGAAGTTGAATCGGTTGTTTTGTTGTGTCTACCTTTCCACATTTCTGGTTTTTCATGTATGTCGTGGTGTTGAGCAAACAGCGCCGTGATTGAGGAGATAAAGACGCTAGTTAAAATATGTTTTTTCATGGAGTGTGTTACTTTTTGTAGAATTCTTTGATGGCGGTAAATGGACCGTATTTGTGTTGTTTTTCCGTGAATTTGTCTGCATAAGGTCCGAACGGATGATCGATTGGTTTTTTAGAAATATCTGGCCAATCGGTGGGCGTATTTTTGTGTGGGCGTGGCATCGAAATGATGTATGCTGAAATGTCCCACGCTTCTTCGTCGGAAAGCGATGGTTGGTCGTGACTTACACCAAAAGGCATGTTGTATTTCACATAACGCGCCATGTTTGTGAGGCGATACAAACCAGCGCCGTCGTTGAAGCTATGTGAGCCCCAAAGTGGCGGAAAACTGTATTCGACGCCGTCTGGATTGCGTGTTCCTTCTCCGTTGGATTGGTGACAACTTGCGCATTTTGCTTCGTACAGCGGTTTGCCTTTGACGGGATCGGCCGCTCGTTCTAAAAAACGTAAATCTTTCAAACCTGAACCCTCAGCTTTGCCTCCTTTTGGAATATTGGAACCCAAAAATTGAATGTAGGCGACGATTGAACGCATTTCTAGGCTATTGTTTTTGAGTGGTTTTCCGTTCAAACTTCGCTCAAAGCAATCATTTACACGCTTTTGAATACTTTCTTTCGTACCGCTTCGTGCCCGCATTTTGGGATAGGTCGAAGCGACGGCGCCGTAGTTGTTTCCAAAGATTTTCGTTCCACCTTCTAAATGGCAGTTTTGGCAATTCTGACCATTTGTCAATGACGAGACATTCCCTTTTGGACCTAAAAACTTGGCGGTATGCTCGATCAATTCTTTTCCATAAAATACCAAATCCAGTTTTTTTAGATCGGTAATTTGCTCAAAACTTGGCGGGGCCCAGTAAATACTCGTAACTCCTGTCGACGTTTCCGTATTGATCGGAGTTGTTGCGGCAACCTTTGGAGTTGAATCGGATTCGAAAAATTCTCCATTTGCATCTAAATTCAACAAAACAAAGGGAAGTAGCGCAATAATGATCACCAAAACGAAAACCAAATTCAGTAGTTTTCGAATTGTTTCCAAGAGGCTATTTTCGTAGTTGTCATTTTTCATAGTAGCAAATTTTGAAAATTAATGCGGGAGTTTGTCTTTGACTACTCCGTAAAGGAATGTCCCCAGCAGTGCAAAAACGAATACAATTCCGAACGTCAAAAATCCATATCCAATATTTACAACCATCGGTCCAGGGCAGGCACCGGTGAGCGCCCAACCTAACCCAAAGATAGTTCCTCCAGCCAAATAACGCATAATCGATTTTTCTTTTGGAAAAAATTGAATCGGTTCACCGGAAAAATCGCGAACGTTGAATTTTTTGATGAGTGCAACTCCAATCACTCCAATCATAACGGCTGTGCCAATGATCCCGTACATGTGAAACGATTGAAAGCGAAACATTTCTTGTATCCTGTACCAGGAAGTTGCTTCTGATTTGGTCATGATGATTCCGAAAATCATTCCGACAATTAAAAATTTGATAAATTTCATACGCTGTAATTTCGAATTAAAAATGAGGTTAACCAAAAATAAGTGGAAAAAGTCCGAATGTCATGATTAATCCACCGATGAAAAATCCAACAACGGCGATTATGGATGGGATTTGTAAATCAGAAATGCCGCTGATTGCGTGTCCGGAGGTACAACCACCTGCGTAGCGCGCTCCAAATCCAACCAAGAGTCCACCGATTGAAAGCAGGAGAAAACCTTTCCAACTGAATGCAGATTCGATGCTGAACAATTCAGCAGGTTGGGTTGATTTTGGTGCTTCAAACCCGAGTTTCGATAGGTCTTGTATGGTAGCTTGTGCGATTTGAACGGGTTCGTCGGTGCTCAGAAACTGATTGGTAATGAATCCTCCCAAAACGGCTCCGACAAGAAAAACCAAATTCCAACTTTGTGTTTTCCAATCAAATTGAAAGAATTTTACCTTCTTTCCTGCTCCAGCAATGGTACAAAGTGTTCGTAAGTTGGCTGAGAATCCAAATGATTTGCCAAAAAATAGCAACGAAAACATCACCAACGCAATCATACTACCTGAAAACCACCAGCTCCACGGCTGTGTTAAAAATGCGATCATATAATGGGAATTATTTTAAATGAAATGAGATAATTGGTTTGAACATGTGATTGATCAACTTTTCAGTAGCACTCGAATGGAAAATACTTCCACCGCGACCGTGCGTTCCGATACAAACGAGATCCATGTTGTTCATTTGGTTAAAATGGATGACGCCGCGCTCAACGTCTTGGTCCTGAATCACGTGGGTTTCAAAATCCTGAATCGCATTGTTTTTGGCAAAAATCTCCATGTTGTGGATGATTTTTTCGTTGGATTCTGTTTTTGATTTTGCCACTTGGAGCAAGTGAATTTTCGGTTGAAATGCAGCAATCAACTTCTTTAATAGGTGCAAGTCTTGTTGTTGTGTTTCTTCAAATTGGTGCACAAGTAGCAAGTTGTTCAATTCCAAATTCGAACGATCACACATCAGCGACAAAACCGGAACAGTAGATTTGCGGGCAATGAATTGCGTTTCTGTGCCTGAGATTTTTTCTTTTAATCCCCAAGCACCTTTTGTTCCCATCGCAATCAAATCAAACTGATTTTTCTCTGCGAATTGAATGATCGTTTGATTGATTTTGCCTGACAACAAATGTGTCTGGACTTCTGGACCATACAAGTTGTTCAGCATGCTTAGTTTTCGCGCAGCAATATCGCGTTGTGATTCAACATAATTCATGTCGATTTCTCCGCAGGTAGAAATGTTCCCATTTGATTCGAGAACCACACTTTCTGGGAAGTTTAAGACGTGCACGAAATGAATGTCGATCGGTGTCTTTTGACTTAATTTGTTGACTAAAATGTACGCATATTCTGGTTGTACAGAAAAATCAGTTGGTATTAGTACTTTCATTTTTTCCATGAACTGTTTTTGTTTGTTGTTTCCACTTCAGAAATCATTTTTTTTAGTTGTTCCATTCCACCGCCGTCCCAAACAGACTTAATTCCGTTGCGAATCAGTAGGTCTTTTGCGTAGCGACTTCGGTTTCCACTTCGACAAAAAAGGACGATGCTTTTGCTGTTTTTTAAACGTGCAAGTTGCTCGTACAGATTTTCTAGCGGAACGTTGACTGAATTTGGAATCGAACCGGAACTAAATTCTTGCGGTGTTCGCACATCCACAAGCAGGAAATTGGGTTTCAAAAATTCGGCAAAGCGTCGCTGTGTTCGCTTCGATCGGAAGAGAAAATCAAAAAATGACATAAAAAGATTTAAAAGAGGAACACACTGAATTGGTTCCTCTTGTGGATAACATTGATTTATTTCAATACTTTACTCTGGCACACGAAATCTGTTTTGGGAACATGTGTTTCGGCGATTGCTTTGAATCCTCCTTCGATTTCTGTGAAATTTCGGTACCCTCTCGCTTGCAAAATACTTGCTGCGATCATACTTCGATAGCCACCGGCGCAGTGCAGGAAGAAGTGATCTGCTGGGTTGATGTCTTTCGTCCATTCATTGATGTATGCAAGTGGCTTGCTGTACGCATCTTCCACGTGTTCAGCACCGTATTCACTCTCCTTACGTACGTCAATAACCATGGATTTTCCCGCTGTGAATTGAGTTTCAAAAACGGTGGCAGTGATTCGATTCACGGTATCGATTTCTTTGGACGATTTCAACCAAGCTTCAAATCCACCTTCCAAATATCCAATGACGTTGTCAAAACCGACACGACTTAAACGTGTGATTACTTCCTCTTCTTTTCCTACTTCCGTGATCAGCAAAATCGTTTGTTTCACATCACCAATCAACGCGCCAACCCACGGTGCAAAATCTCCATTTACACCAATGTTTATCGATTGAGGGATGAATCCTGTGTGGAATACTGCCGCATCGCGTGTATCCAACAACAAAGCACCGGAGGTTTCTGCTAACATTTCAAATGCATCGGGAGTCAATCCACGCATGGATTTGGTGCGTACAGCATCAAAACTCTCGTATCCTTTTTTATTCAGAGCCACATTGGCGCCAAAATAGGCTGGAGGAGGAAGTAAGCCATCGGTTACTGCTGCAATAAATGCTTCCTTCGATGGTTGATTCAGGGCATAATTGGTTTGTTTTTGGTCTCCGATTGTGCCAACTGTTTCTTTCGACATGTTTTTTCCACACGCCGAACCAGCTCCGTGCGCAGGATACACAATCACATCGTCGGCCAACGGCATGATTTTCGAATTTAAACTTTCATACAACAACCCAGCCAATTGTTCTTGTGTCATGTCAGCAGCTTTTTGAGCTAAATCTGGACGACCGACATCCCCTAAAAACAAGGTGTCGCCACTGAAAATAGCATGCTCTTTTCCGTTTTCGTCGATCAATAAATAGGTGGTGCTTTCCATCGTATGTCCGGGCGTGTGTAATACTTTCAGTTGCACATTTCCGATGTTGAAAATTTGTCCGTCGTTTGCAATGATTGCGTCAAACTCCGTTTGAGCGGTTGGACCATAAACGATCGACGCGCCCGTCTTTTTGCTTAGATCGACGTGTCCCGATACAAAATCGGCGTGAAAATGAGTTTCAAAAATGTATTTTAGTTGCACTCCGTCGGCGGTAAGTCGCTCCAAGTACGGTTCGATTTCTCTCAACGGATCAATGATAAATGCTTCTCCATTGCTTACTACGTAGTAAGCTCCTTGTGCTAAACATCCGGTGTAAATTTGTTCTACTTTCATTTTATAACTGTTATGTGTTTTTATTTCTTGAACAAATTTAAGGCGGATTCAACGCGTGGTTGGTAACCATTGTTACATAGTCCTAAAAAAAGATGACTTTTATTAGGTTTTTTAATGTATTCATTATTTTAGGGGTGTTAAGGAGTTGTTTTAGTTGATTTTATGAATTTTGTAAAACAAAAAAAGAAGGCTCTTACCTTCTTTTTTTAACCATTCTTTGTGGAAGCGTGTTTAAAATCCCGATTTGATGTACACATATCCTGCTTCGACCTTTTCAACGATGTAGATGATTCCTGCTTTTACAAAGTTGGATTCAGCAATGATTTCACTTTTGTCAACGTTGCGTTCTTTCAGGGAAAATTCGCAGGTATTGAAAACAACTCCCAATTCTTTCGATATTTGAATGTCTTTCAGAACGGTTGTTTTTGTTTTCATCATCATCGTCAATCCTGGTCCATGACAAACGATTTCGATATTGGTGGAAGGTGAAACGCTTTTGATGTTTTTCAATTGTTTCATCAACGCTTTGTGGGCAAGTGTATCCGAAGTAGTCATTTGAAATACGATACGATGTGATTTTTCAACAGGTACATTTGATTCCTGTGCATGCAGCTGGAAACTGGCAACAGCGATCAATATGACTGTGATGATTTTTTTCAAAAAGGATGTTGCTTTCATAATTTAAAATTTGTGCATTTACAAATGCGGTGAATTATTTGAGAGTGATGAGTTGAATTACGTCTGAAATGCCGTTGTGGAATGCACCTTCGTTGATCTGTCGGCTTTTGGATTCGATTTGAATGTTCGAAAAAGCCTGAAAATCAGCGCGAAGTTCTTCCGTTGCGTACAACATGTTTAATGCATTTGGACCGCCGGTTCCGCGTTGTAGTTGTGATTTTTGATATGCTTCTAACAAGAAAGCGCCACGAGGCTTCAAACTTTCAAAAATTTGTTGGTGAACTTTTTTGCGAATCTCGGGCGGAAAGTGCGCAAAAATTGAGACAATCGCATCCCAATGATTTGCTTCCAAGGCATAATCGTTCAAGTCTGCACAAATCGTTTGAACACTAACGCCATTTTCGTGTGCAAGTTGACGTGTTTTTTCAAGTGCTACTTCCGAAAAATCGATCGCAGTCACTTCATGTCCTCGTTGCGCCAAATAAACGGCATTTCTTCCTTCACCTTCTGCCAAACAAAGGATTTTGCTCGGTTTCTGAAAGGTGTATGATTGCAAAAAATCGTTTGCTGTTTTTCCGTAAGCATATCCTGCTTCTGCATAACGCGTGTTCCAAAAATCTTTCATTTCATCTAAATGTATAATCAACTCCAGTCACTTGCGACAACAGTGTTTGTTTAGCATCCAAAGCGTACGCGTTGTCTGTTGGAGTAGGAGTAACAGGTGAATTTTTAGCTAAATATTCGGTGAGTACTTGATGCAACGTGCTGTTTGTGTTTTGTGGATCGTGTACACCTTTGATTCTACAAAGTGTATCCGTTGGATCGCCGAGACGTTCGCACGCAAGAATCGAGTAGAACGTACTTTCCTCCAACTTTTTTCCCCGAACAGTGATGCTTTCGACACGTTGTCCCATCTCAGCGAACGCATAGAATTTGACTTCCATCCCGTGAAATTTAATGACCCAACCACCGAAGCGTTTTGAGGCATCCTTGGAAAATACGTTGTTAAGCTCTTTTTCGAGCCATTCTTTCAGTTGTTTACCAGTTACTTTCGCTGTCCGAACGGTACTATCAACCGGAAGCATATCGAAGATAAAACCTTTGGTAATTGGAATATTGCCTGTTTTGTCGGGCGTTGTTCTCGGTGGACAAAATCGAAAACCGTTGGAAAGTGCGATGTCAATTTCAGGGAATTTCCAATGCAAACTGTTTAATACCAAGGTGTCGATGGTGTTTTCGATCACAAAGTAGCGGTAGAGCGGAATGGTTGAATAACCAATCACCTCGTTGATTTCTCGCGCAAAAACAGCTTCGTTGGAAGCAAGTAAGGACGTGATTTCAGGATCCGCTTTGAGTTTGTTGCTTTCAACTTCGATCAATTCGTAGGAATCTTTGATGACTTTTTGGTCTTTGATCGTCAATTCTAAATTTCCAATAAACGATCCGAATGCGCCTGGTTCGACCACTTTAGAATACGTACATTGAATTGGTTTTCGGACGCGTTCGTGCGTGTCACCTCCCAAAATGTAATTCACGCCTTCGCATTCGGGAGAATTCGCTAGGGCAATTTGCTGCGAAAGTCCCAAGTGGGCGATGAGAATTACAAAACTGCATTGTTCCTGATTTCGGAGCACGTCCACGTAGTGTTTGATGTTCTCCTCGGGTTTTGTGTAGATGATTCCTTTGCTGTATTCCGGACTTTGACGAATAGGGACGAGTGGATCGGTATAACCAATGAATCCAATCTTAGCACCTGCTACCGACCAAATGTGGTAGGGTTGAAAAATCAATTCACCTTTGACATTGTTTCCCAAATCGTGGTACATGTTGGTACAAATCTTGGGCGCATTCAACGATCCCATCAATTTTTGCATTTGACTTTTTCCATAAATCACTTCCCAATTTCCAGGCAAATACAAATCGTAATTCATGGCATTTAATATGGGCACAAAAGCGTTACCGTTGGTTTTGTAACTCAGCGCACTTCCTTGAAACATGTCGCCGGTATCGACCAAAAATGTATGTCTATTTTTCTTCTTGAGTTGCTTGATTTTGGTTTGAAGTTGCGCGTATCCACCCGTTTTGCGAAACACCATTTGCTCGTTTTCCCAGAACAATTCGTCGTGTGGATAAATTTGACAGTGTACATCGGTTGTTTGCAAGATCGAAACGACCACTTCATCCGAATCTCGATTGTTTTGTGATTCGGAGTTGGCTTCGTTTTCCTCCGATTGAATCGCGAGTAGCGGAGTGCTGAATGCTGTTCCAATTCCTAAGAGTCCCATGGACTTTAAAAATTGCCTTCTTTTGTTTTCTTCCTGCATGGGTTCTGTTTTAGTGACCTAAAGAAAGCCTTTATTTTTGAGAAATTGGGTAACAATTGTTACAAAGCAAAAAGAGCAAGCATTTTTGACTGTTTTTTTAAGATGGATAAATTCCTGAATTAATCACATTTGACATTTTGCCAAGGACCTAAGTTTTCAATGTTTTGAACGCCTAAACCCTCCAATTGCATTTTTGCATTTCCAGCACGAGCTCCACTTCGACACACCAAAACTACTTTATCGTATTTTTTCAATTCGTCTGCTTTAGAGAGGACTTGATCCAATGGATAATTTACAGAACAAGGAGCATGACCTTCATTCCACTCTTCTAAGGTGCGTACATCTACGATGATTGTGTTCATATTTGTTAATTTTATTGATTTTTCTGTTTTTGCGGGTACTTGATTTTCAGGAGTTGTAGGAGCGGATGCCGTTTCGCATCCAACGAGCGTCACAACCAGTGCAACGAACCAAAGAACTTTGAATGTTGATTTCATTTGCAATTTTTTAATGGCCACCACCTGATTTGAAAAAAAGTTCGTTTAAAATGATGTAAACACCCATCACTAATACAAACCATCCAAATCCTTTCTTGAGTTTGTTTCCGTCAATTTTCTTCGAGAGGGCATTTCCAACAAAAATACCAACGATTGCAAGTGCAGTGACGGATAGCAGCAATGTCCAATTCATCGATGAACCGTTTACTACAACATCGGCAGTAAAGCCAATCAGCGATTTTGCAGCGATGATCAGCAAAGAAGTACCAACAGCCATTTTCATCGGTAGTTTACTCAGCATCACAAGCGCAGGAATGATTAAGAATCCACCACCTGCGCCAACCAATCCTGTCAAAACGCCGACAACACTGCCTTCCAAAATAATCATTGGATAGTTGAAAACCTGCGGTTGTTCTGCTTCTTGGCTTTTTCCTTTTTTGTCACGGATCATCGAAACCGAAGCAGCCACCATCAACACAGCGAACAGAATCATCATCAATATGGCTTTTGTAACGACCAACGTTCCAATCGTGAAAACTTCATCCGGAATCGCAGGCACAATCAATTTCCGCGTTGCGAAAACAGCGATAATGGACGGAATACCAAATACGATCGCAGTTTTCATACTAATCAATCCTTGCTTGTATTTGGGAAATGCTCCTACTAAACTACTTGTTCCTACGATAAAAAGTGAGTACGCAGTTGCAATCATCGGCTCGACTTTAAATAAGTAGACCAATACGGGAACAGTGAGGATGGAGCCTCCTCCACCAATAAGACCCAGTGAAATGCCAATTGCAATTGCTGCTATATATCCGATTATTTCCATGTGTGTATAAATTTTGACTGCAAAGTTGCACAAGTATAACCGATTCAATTGTGACAAGTGTTACACAGTGAAAAAAAAGATGTTTTTTTTTCCAACAAGCGGATTAAATTACAAGGTGTACTCACGAAAAAAGCCAACCTGTAATTGACTACAAGTTGGCTTTCGAAATAAACATTAAAAATGCTTGAGGCTTATATTTTTACAAATCGCGCAATTTGCTGGTTGAAACTCACGAAGTATACACCTGGATTTAAGTTTGTCACGTCCAGTTGCAACTGCGTACCATCGAGTTGGAAGTTTTCAACGATTCTTCCAAATTGATCAACAAGTTGCAGCGTTCCTTGCATATTTTCAGGGAATTCAATTGTCAATGCATCGCTTGTTGGATTTGGAAACAGTTGGAAATTGACGTTTGTTAATCCATCTAACGTTGCTGTTTGTAGAAATGACATGCATGCCGAGGTATCCGAACAACTGGCTGTGTTTGTTGCAATTACTGCATAGTTTCCAGACATTGGGCTCCACGTAGCGCTTGTTTCTCCCGGAATGATTGTGTTTGTTGTACAATTCAACCATTGGAAAGTGGCCCCAACTGGAAGTGCCGTTAAACTTGTGTCGTTTGAAACTATCAATTCTGCTGTAATACTTGGATTCACAGTCAAGTTGATCGTGATCAAACTATCGTACATCGCTGCATTTGGAATCACATTGGTGTATGTGCCGGATTGCGAGTATACGGATCCATTAGGGGAAGTGTAGTCTCCGCAATTGGTGACGTTAAGTGTACTTGCTGTGCTTGTATTAGTGGTGATTTCGGTGATTTTTACTGCAATATTTCGGACAGCGATTCCCAAACCAATCAACCCAATTTCCTGCGTTTCTCCGGTCGTTAGATCAACTTGATACAATTTGTCGTTGGTCATTTCGTTGGCAGCAAAATAGGCTTTGTTTACATGTTCGACGTGGTCGTAGTACACATCAAAGTCTGCTGATTTGTCTTGTGCATTTACGAGTATTCCTGAAGTTCCGACGGTATTCAATGTTCCATCATTTGGTGGAACTTGTTTCGTGAATGAATTCAACGCGTTGTCGTAGTTGTATAAGGTTGTAACATTTGAACCGCCAAAACTGTTGGTGTAGGCTACGGATCCAATCAT
>SSGT01000046.1 GCA_008017065.1 Crocinitomicaceae bacterium | reverse complement strand
CAGGAATTGAGGCTCAAGGTGGTATTTGTTCAGAAATCTAATTAACTTTGCCAACATTTTTTCCAAATGAAGAAGTTTATACAGAATATTAAAAACATATGGAAAGTTGAAGAATTGAGAAAGAGAATCATTTTGACTCTTTCTCTAATTCTAGTTTACCGTATCGGGTCGTTTGTGATTTTGCCTGGTGTTAACTACGATGCACTTGCTGCTTCGAACGCACGTGGTGATGACAATGCATTGACTACTTTACTGTCATTATTTTCCGGTGGTGGTTTCTCAAATGCATCCATTATGGCGTTGGGAATTATGCCATACATCAGTGCTTCGATCATTATGCAACTTTTAGGAATGGCTGTTCCAGCGGTTCAAAAAATGCAGAATGAAGGTGAATCTGGAAAAAAACGCATCAACAACTACACACGCATCTTAACGATTATCATTTGTGCGTTGCAAGCTCCAGCGTACCTAACTCAGTGGGTTGGGAATAAGGGAGCTTTACCAGTTGATGCAGGATCGCTTTGGTGGATTCAATCGGTGATCGTAATGGTTGCTGGTTCGATGTTCGCTGTATGGTTGGGAGAACGTATCACGGACAAAGGTATCGGGAATGGTATCTCGTTGTTGATTACCGTTGGTATTCTATCGCGTTTACCACAAGCTTTTTTCGCAGAAATCGGTATGAACGGGTCCAACTTAATTAAAATTGTATTGGAAGTGTTGGCGTTTATGTTGATCGTTCTAGGAACAATTTTGATTGTACAAGGCGTTCGAAAAATTCCAATGAACACAGCGAAGAGAATCGCTGGTGCACGTGGAGCAGAGGATCAGGGAGCACGAAGCTATTTGCCAATTAAGGTGAATGCAAGTGGAGTAATGCCGATTATTTTTGCGCAAGCGATTGTAACAATACCAATGATGATTATGGCGAACACGAACGCTACTGATGGTGGTGGTTGGTTGCAAGCTGCATTCTCAGACATTTACGGTGTTCCTTACAACGCATTGCTAGCCTTGTTGATCATTGTTTTTACTTTTTTCTACACGGCGATCATGATCAACCCTCGCAAGATGGCAGATGACATGAAGCGCAATGGAGGATTTATTCCAGGTGTTCGTCCAGGTGAAGAGACAGCAGAGTACATTGATACATTGGTATCGCGTATTACGTTACCAGGATCTATTTTCTTGGCGATCATTGCTATTCTCCCTGCAGTTGCACACTCTGCTGGAATTACGTCCGGATTTGAAATGTTTTTTGGTGGTACATCCTTGTTGATTATGGTTGGTGTTGTACTTGACACATTGCAACAGATCGAAACGTATCTACTAAACCGTCACATGGATGGTTTGATGGAAGGTACGAAAGTTAAAGGAAGAAGAGCTGCAAACGAATTATCATCCGGATTTTAAGGTATGGCAAAGCAAACATCCATAGAGCAAGACGGTGTAATTATTGAAGCACTTTCGAATGCAATGTTTAGAGTTGAATTGGAAAATGGTCATGTAATTACAGCACATATTTCTGGGAAAATGAGAATGTTCTACATTAAAATTTTACCAGGAGACAGAGTGAAGGTTGAGATGTCACCTTATGACTTATCAAAAGGTCGTATCTCATTTAGATATAAATAGTCCTCTTTAATTAAAAAGAAATGAAAGTTAGAGCTTCAGTAAAAAAGCGTTCTGCAGATTGTAAGATCGTTAAAAGAAAAGGTAGAGTTTACGTGATTAATAAAAAGAATCCTAAACTTAAACAAAGACAAGGATAATAAGTAAGATTATGGCACGTATAGCAGGTATAGATTTACCAAAGAAAAAAAGAGGTGTAATTGGTTTAACTTACATCTTCGGTATTGGTCGCAGCACAGCTGCTCAGATTTTGAAATCAAACAATATTGATGAAAACATCAAAGTTCAAGATTGGACAGATGAGCAAATCGGAGCAATCCGTGAATCATTGAGCGAAATCAAAGTTGAAGGACAATTGCGTTCTGAGATTCAATTAAACATCAAACGTTTGATGGACATTGGATGTAACAGAGGGATTCGTCACAGAGCTGGTTTACCGTTGAGAGGTCAACGAACAAAAAACAACTCTCGTACAAGAAAAGGTAAGAGAAAAACAGTTGCGAACAAGAAAAAAGTTAGTAAATAATAAGTAAGATGGCAAAGTCTAATCAAAAGAAGAAGAAAAATGTCAAAGTAGATGCATTGGGTGAAGCGCATATTCAAGCTACCTTCAACAATGTTATTATTTCTTTGACTAACAACGCTGGTCAAGTTATCTCTTGGTCATCGGCTGGAAAAATGGGCTTCCGCGGTTCTAAAAAGAACACTCCTTATGCTGCACAAGTGGCTGCTGAGGATTGCGCAAAAGAAGCACATGACTTCGGATTACGTAAAGTGAAAGTTTTTGTTAAAGGACCAGGTGGTGGACGTGAGTCTGCAATCAGATCTTTACACAATGCAGGAATTGAAGTAATTGAAATCATGGATATTACTCCAATGCCGCACAACGGTTGTCGTCCTCCTAAAAGAAGAAGAGTTTAATAATCAAAGAGTTCCCAATTCAGGGAAAAGCTATCGAAGGAAAAGCCTTAATTCATAGTACTCTTTAAATACAAATAAAAATGGCAAGATACACAGGTCCAAAGTCGAAAATTGCTCGACGTTTCTTAGACCCAATTTTCGGTCCAGACAAAGCACTTGATAAGAGAGCTTACGGTCCAGGTCAACACGGTCCATCTAAAAGAAGAGGTGGTAAAAAATCAGAGTACGCTATCCAATTAGCGGAAAAGCAAAAAGCAAAGTATACGTACGGTATTTTAGAGCGTCAGTTCTCAAATATGTTCGATAAAGCTTCTCGAAGTAAAGGTATTACAGGGGAGGTTTTGTTGCAATTGTGTGAGTCTCGTTTGGACAACACAATTTACCGTATGGGTGTTTCTCCTACGCGTCGTGGTGCACGTCAGTTGGTTTCACACAAACATATTACCGTAAACGGAGAGGTGGTAAACATTCCTTCATATACGTTGAAAGTTGGTGATGTTGTTGGTGTTCGTGAAAAATCTAAATCGTTAGAGGCAATCACATCATCGTTGGCTTCAAATAATAAGAAATACGATTGGTTGGATTGGAATCCTTCAGATATGACAGGTAAAGTGTTGAGCATTCCTGCTCGTGACATGATTCCAGAAAATATCAAGGAACAGCTTATCGTCGAATTGTATTCTAAATAATAATTTAAAGCATTAACATGGCTATTTTAGACTTCCAAAAGCCCGATAAGGTTATCATGATTCAGTCTGATGAGCACAAGGGACAATTTGAGTTCCGTCCGCTCGAGCCTGGATACGGTATTACCGTTGGGAATGCGTTGCGTCGTATATTGTTATCTTCGTTGGAAGGTTATGCAATCGCCTCTATTCGTATAGAAGGTGCCGATCACGAGTTTACGACATTGAAGGGTGTTGTAGAAGATGTTACTGAAATCGTGTTGAATTTGAAACAAGTTCGTTTCAAACAGCAAATTGAAGGTACAGACAACGAAACAGTTATTGTTTCCGTGTCTGGACAAAATCAATTGACAGCAGGTGATTTGGGTAAATTTACTACGGCATTCCAAGTGTTAAATCCAGACTTGGTAATCTGTAACATGGAGTCTTCAGTAAAATTTGAAATGGAAATGACGATCGTGAAAGGTCGTGGTTACGTTCCTGCTGAAGAAAACAAAATCTCAGGTGTACCGTTCGGAACGATTTTCATTGATTCTATTTTCACGCCGATTAAAAATGTAAACTACACGATTGAAAATTACCGTGTAGAGCAAAAAACGGATTACGAGAAATTAGTAATGGAGATTACTTCTGATGGGTCGATTCACCCAAAAGATGCATTGAAAGAAGCAGCGAAAATTTTGATTCACCATTTCATGTTGTTCTCAGATGAGAAAATTACATTGGATAGTGAAGTGAAATCAGACACTGAAGAATTTGATGAAACATCGCTTCACATGCGTCAATTGTTGAAAACGAAATTGGTAGATATGGACCTTTCAGTGCGTGCATTGAATTGCTTGAAAGCTGCCGATGTTGAAACGTTAGGTGACTTGGTTTCATACAACAAAAATGACCTGTTGAAATTCCGTAATTTCGGTAAGAAATCGCTTACTGAGTTGGAAGATTTGGTTGATAACAAAGGGTTAAACTTTGGGATGAATGTAGCCAAATACAAATTAGACAAAGATTAGGATCGCAGCTTAAATGTAAAATGACGTAATAGGTGATTGGATGGATGCGATCTATGGAATCCAATTAACCGTTACTTACGAAATTAATTGAAATGAGACACGGAAAAAAAGTTAACCATTTAGGTAGAAAGTCAGCGCACAGAAAGGCGATGCTATCAAACATGGCTTGTTCGCTTATCGAACACAAACGAATCACTACAACGCTTGCGAAAGCAAAAGCATTACGCGTGTATGTTGAGCCTTTGATTACAAAATCAAAAACAGATTCTACACACTCACGTAGAACGGTTTTCAGTTACTTAGGAAGTAAAGAGGTTGTTTCTGAATTATTCAGAGATGTCGCTCCGAAAGTAGCAGATCGTCCAGGTGGGTACACACGTATCATTCGTTTAGGATATCGTTTGGGGGATAACGCAGAAATGTGTATGATCGAATTGGTTGACTTCAACGAATTGATGTTAAACGACACAACTAAAAAATCTTCAACAAGACGTTCTCGTCGTGGTGGTGCTTCGAAAGCTGCTACTACAACAGAAACTGTTGCTGAAGAAACTGCAGTTGTTGAAGAGTCTGAAACTCCAGAAGCTTCTACAGAAGATACAACTTCAGAGGAGACGGAAGAAGAAAAATAAGAAACAACGTGTTTGTTGGAAAAGGGTAGCGGTTTCGTTACCCTTTTTTTATGTTTTGCACATGTGTTCGATATCTTGTGTATTTATTCCTTCTGAAAAATTGTGCCGATTCAGATTGAAATCCTACCTTTGCAAAAATTATTTTAGATGGAAGATAGATCACCAGCCATCCTTTTGCTTGAAGATGGTACAGTTTACCACGGTTTAGCAGTAGGGAAAATCGGAACTACGTCCGGTGAAATTGCGTTCAATACTGGAATGACCGGTTATCAAGAAGTTTTTACAGATCCATCCTATTTCGGACAAATTTTAATTATGACGACCTCGCACATTGGAAACTATGGAGTTCATGCCAATGAAGAAGAATCCGATTCAATTAAAATCGCTGGATTAGTTACCAAAAAATATGCGGATATCTATTCACGGTCTTCTGCAAAAAGCTCCCTCGATGAGTTGATGGTTGAAAGTGCTTGTGTTGGAATCTCTGATATCGATACACGCAGTTTAGTACGACACATTCGTAGCAAAGGAGCGATGAATGCAATTATTTCTTCAGATAACTTAGACATTGAAAGCTTGAGAGAATTGATGAAGTCAGTTCCTTCGATGGATGGACTTGAGTTGTCGTCTAAAGTGTGTACCAAAGAAGTATATGATGTTGCTTCAGAAAACCCAAAATTCAAAGTTTCACTGTTGGACTTGGGAGTAAAGAACAATATTATTCGCTGCCTCACAGAGCGTGGTTGCGATGTGCGCGTTTTTCCTATGAATGCGTCTGTTGCAGATTTGTTGAGTTTTAATCCGGACGGAATTATGATTTCGAATGGACCTGGTGATCCGGGAGCGATGGAAGAAACGATCGCGTTGGTGCGTGAGATCGTTGATTTGAACATGCCTACGTTTGGTATTTGTTTGGGACATCAAATCTTAGGATTGAGTCAAGGACTAAAAACAGAGAAGATGTTTAACGGTCACCGGGGAATTAATCATCCGATTAAGAACCTCAAGACGGGTAAAGGCGAAATTACTTCTCAAAACCATGGATTTGTTATTTCGAAGGAAAGTATACAAAATAACGATGCAATCGAAGTTACCCATATTCATTTGAATGACCACACAGTTGCGGGTATAGAACTCGTCGGGAAGCCTATTTTTTCCGTTCAGTATCACCCAGAGGCATCAGCCGGTCCACACGATTCGAGGTATCTGTTTGATCAGTTTATTGAAAATATGGTACGTGCTGCCAATTAGTTAGATTTTTCACCAACATGTATAGAAAATGAGTAAGATAGTTAGCGTTTTTGGGCGACAAATTTTGGATTCACGCGGAAATCCGACAATAGAAGTTGATGTTAGAACGTCGAATGGTGTTCTTGGTAGAGCTGCCGTTCCTTCTGGTGCTTCTACGGGTATTCATGAAGCGGTTGAATTGAGAGATGGCGACAAGTCGGTTTATCTTGGGAAAGGGGTGCTGAAGGCTGTATTGAATGTCAACACGATTATTGCAAATGAGTTGATTGGTCGTTCTATCTTTGACCAAAAATCAATTGATCGCGTTTTGTTGGCCTTGGATGGAACTGAAAATAAATCGAACTTAGGTGCAAATGCGATTCTTGGAACATCACTTGCTGTTGCTCGCGCTGCTGCGCAAGAGGCTAGACTGCCATTATATCAATACATAGGAGGTGTTGGTGCTGTCACAATGCCAGTTCCGATGATGAATATTTTGAATGGCGGTTCTCACGCCGACAACTTGATCGATATTCAAGAATTTATGGTCATGCCGTTTGGTGCGTCATCGTTTTCAGAAGGTCTTCGTTGGGGGACAGAAATTTTTCATCATTTGAAGAGTGTACTGAAAGCACGAGGATTGTCTACGAATGTAGGAGATGAAGGTGGGTTTGCACCCAATTTAGGATCTAACGACGAAGCGATTCAACTGGTGATAGAAGCAATCGAAAAGGCTGGTTTCAAACCAGGTGAAGATGTTTATGTGGCTTTGGACGCTGCTTCATCTGAATTTTATAACGCCGAGAAAGGATTGTATATTTTCGAATCGACTGGCGATCAAATGACGTCAAGTCAAATGGTTGATTACTGGAAAAATTGGTGTCAAAAGTATCCAATTGTTTCAATTGAAGATGGTTTAGCCGAAGACGATTGGAGCGGATGGAAGTTGTGTACCGAAACCTTGGGTGATCGAGTACAATTGGTAGGGGATGATTTATTTGTTACCAACACAAAACGCCTTGCTCGGGGTATCGAAGAAGGAATTGCGAATTCAATTTTGGTCAAAGTTAATCAAATTGGATCTTTAACAGAAACAATTGAATCTGTTCAATTAGCAACACGAAATGCGTACACGTCAGTGATGAGCCATCGCTCTGGTGAGACAGAAGACAATACGATTGCTGATTTAGCAGTTGCGTTGAATTGCGGTCAAATCAAGACAGGATCGGCTTCTCGAAGTGATCGTATGTCTAAATACAATCAACTTTTACGTATTGAAGAGGAATTGGGAGAAGCTGCGGTTTACCCTGGTAAATCTTTCAAGTTTTTGTAAGAATTTTAACATTATATGCAAAAAGAGGGACTTCGGTTCCTTTTTTTGTTTGGTAGCCTTTCAATCTTTAACAAGTTAATTTTTTTTCAACACAACCTTCTTTCCGTATCTTCGTCTTCCAAAAAACAAAAACAAAATAATGAAACTCATTTTAGTTACAGCCATGCTGTTTCTGACTGTCAATTTTACATTCAGCCAACAGCAATCGAATACACACTTTTTTGCGCAATGCATTTTGAATATTGAAGATCAGACGGTCTTGACGAATCTCGAAGCAGATTTAAGACTTATGCCATTCGTGCAAGTTGTTCGGGTTGATTTACCCACGAAACGGTTGTTTTTGTTGACTCAAAATCTAGAAGAAATTTCAATAGAAACGTTTAAGTCGTGGTTGGGAACTCATTCCGAAGCTGCCTCTTGTGTTCAAGTAGGACTTCACGGAACGGACGTCGTTCAACCGTATCCTTTTACGAATTGCTCAAATTAAACGAATGATGAAAAAATTAATATTTCTTTTGACATCGTTTGCCTTGTCAACCGCATTAGCACAGAACACGCCAAACAATTGTAATGGCGCAGTACCGGGATGTACCACTCCTTCATTTCCGATTCAACCCAACAATCCGGCCACAAATATTATCGATTTTGGTACGGGTACACCTTCCAATCCAAGTTCACCTCCTTACGGTAGTAATGCTGGTTGCTTGCTCTCTGGTGAAACTAGTTCTACATTTATCACGATTAGCGTTGTTTCCTCTGGAACTCTTCAATGGTCGATTATTGGTTTGAATCCGACGACGGGTTTACCCTCTAATACCGGGTGTTTTGATTGGATTATGTGGCCTTACACAAGTCCAACAACAACGTGTGCAGGATTATCGCAAGGGACGCTACCTCCAGTTGCGTGTAATTGGAATGGGACATGCAACGGAAATACGGGGATGGCTGCTCCTGGAAATTTACCTCCAAACGGATCAACATCGAGCTATGTAGCACCAATTAATGTGGTTGCGGGTCAAACATATTTGTTGTGTCTTTCAAATTACAGCGGCGTTTCGCAAAACGTAAACTTGAATTTCTTCGGAACAGCAAACGTAGCTTGTGAGCCATCCGCACCAGATCAAACCATTTGTCTGGGCAACTCAGCTACGGTGACTATCGCTACTCCAGGTTTATCAAACCCAAGTTTTGAATGGATTGTTACAACCGGCGTGTCGAATCCTTCAGGCGGTACAAACGTTCAAGTGACGCCGACTGTTACTACGGATTATTCAGTCATCGTGACCAATCCACCAACGTTAACTGCTCCTTTGTTTGTAGATACAGTTGAGTTCACGATTACCGTTGCAACACCACCCGCTCCGAACGCTGGGCCGGATCAAACAGTTTGTTTGGGTACACCGATTTTATTGTCAGGAACTGAGGGTGTAGCTGCGAATTCAAGCTCGTGGAATTCAATTTTACCAACAGGGCTCACGCCTGCGGCTACTGCTAATTTTTCTCCAAATTTTTCATCCTTAACGCCTACAGTTACTGTCAATCAACCTGGCTTATACAAGTTTGTTTTTCGTGAGGTTACAACGGTTTGTGGAACTATTCGTGATACCGTTCAAGTTACCGTTGTGAAGCAACTACAAACGGTTTCCAAAACAGATCCGTCTTGTGGTGGTTATACCGATGGTACGATAACGATCACGAGTGCAACAGGCGTAGAGTATAGTTTTGACAATGGTACAACGTGGCAAACAGCGAATACTTCAGGCGGATTTGGTGTAGGTACGTACAATGTTTGTTCTCGAAATGCATTGGGATGTCAAGCATGCAGTCCAATCACGTTAGTGGCACCACCGCCTGTTACAATACAGGTATCCAACGATACACTTGTGTGTGAAAACGGGACTGCCACCTTGACTGCGATTGGTGGTGGAAATGGAACCGTGTTTTCATACATCTGGGGACATAGTAGCGAGACCACTTCGAGTGTTGCAGTAAACCCAACTACCGATACGTATTATGACGTTATTGCTGTGAGTCAAACAGGATGTCAGTCACCTGCGGATTCAATCTACGTAACTGTTCGTGCAGGGCTTTCTGGAGACGGCACAGCTGGAATTACAATTTGTCCTGGATATCCGGAAGCGATTACAGCTTCTGTTGTAGGTGGAATAGGTGCACCGTACACATTTACTTGGTCTTCAGGTGAAGTTCAGACTGGCGCAACTTCTACAATTATGCCGAGTCCAACTTCAACGCAAACATTTATAGCTACCATTGAGGACGCTTGTGAAACGACTCCGATTCAAGTTCCAATTCTGGTGACAGTTTCTCCGTTGCCAGTACCTCAGTTTGCTGCCGTTGATAGTTCGATTTGTGAGCCAGCGGTTTTCGAATTGTATAATTTGACAGATCCGACGATGGTAGCTGCAACAACATGGAATTTTTCGGATGGGCAGTTGTTTGTAAATCAAGATCAGATCACGTCTGTTGAAATGTATGAAGGGTCGTACAGCGTTCAATTGATCGTTGTTTCGCCGGAAGGATGTATCGATTCCGTAACGTATGTCGGATTTTTGAACTCAAACCCAAAACCTGTTGCAGATTACAAATGGAGTCCGAACCCAGTGCAGATGTTCAACACCAACGTGATGTTTGCGAATCAATCGGTTCACGGGTATTCGTACCAGTGGACTTTCGAGAGCGGAACACCATCTACATCAACGTTAGAAAATCCAAAGATCACATTTCCAGATGGCGAAGTTGGACAGTATCTTACGACATTGATTACAACTTCACCGTACGGATGCAAAGATACAGTAGAATACACAGTTGCGGTATTGCCAGAAGTATTGTTGTATGTACCGAATGCGTTCACGCCTGACGATGATGAGTTTAATCAAGATTGGAAGATATACATGGAAGGCGTAGACGTCACGCAGATCACAATCAATGTTTTTGACCGATGGGGAATCAAAGTATGGGAATCGCATGATCTTGACGTTCCGTGGGATGGAACTTACAACGGTACTATTTTGCCGGTCGGAACCTACACTTGGACGATTTCAGCGAAGGACGCAATCAATGATGCGCGTTATGAATACAGTGGACATGTCTCAATTTTACGCTAGTAAACAAAGAAAATAATTCAGAAGGTTGTCAGGAATGGCAACCTTTTTTGTTGTACTCTAGTTGCCGAGAAAGGAACGATCGTAGTATTTTCGCATTAGAAAAGTACGGCGTTTTCCCCAAATTCATTGTATTTTTGTTTCAAATAGGCAAACATGGATTTAAAAACTTTTCAAGACGATATTAAACAGGGAATTCCCAACGAACTTCCTGCGAAGAAAGCGTATGACGCTGCGGTTAATCATGCTCCAAAACGCAAAGATATTCTTTCGGAAGTAGAAAAAGAGTTGGCAATTAAGAATGCACTTCGGTATTTTCCAGCTCATTTTCATGCAACATTAGCACCTGAGTTTTTAGAAGAATTGGAGACTTTCGGACGAATTTATATGCATCGTTTTCGGCCAGATTACGAGTTTTATGCACGACCAATTGATCATTATCCTGGCAATAGCATGCAAGCCAAAGCCATCATGCTGATGATCCATAATAATTTGGATCACGCAGTGGCACAACATCCGCATGAATTGATTACATACGGTGGAAATGGCGCTGTTTTTCAGAATTGGATTCAGTACAGGTTGACGATGAAATACCTCGCAGAAATGACCGATGAACAGACGTTGACCATGTATTCGGGACATCCGATGGGTCTTTTCCCTTCGCATAAAGATGCACCGCGCGTGGTTGTTACTAACGGAATGATGATCCCCAATTATTCGAAACCCGATGATTGGGAAAAATTCAATGCACTTGGTGTTACGCAGTACGGACAAATGACCGCTGGATCTTACATGTATATCGGGCCGCAAGGCATCGTGCACGGCACCACGATTACGGTGTTGAATGGATTCCGTAAAATCAAAAAATCACCGGCTGGATCGCTTTTCGTTACTTCTGGATTGGGAGGAATGAGTGGCGCGCAACCCAAAGCAGGTACAATTGCAGGTTGTGTGACCGTTTGTGCGGAAGTGAACCCGAAAATCACTCGGATTCGCCATGAACAAGGCTGGGTTAATGAAATAATAGACGACCTCGATGTGCTCGCTATTCGCGTACGACAAGCGATGGCAGATAAAGAGGTTGTGTCGATTGCTTTCCTCGGAAACATTGTAGCGGTTTGGGAAAAATTAGATGCAGAGAATATCCATATCGATTTAGGATCAGATCAAACTTCGTTGCATAATCCATGGGCTGGAGGTTATTACCCGATTGGTTTAACGTTCGAAGAATCGAATGAAATGATGGCGAAAGAACCGGAATTGTTTAAACAAAAGGTGAAGGAAACCTTGATTCGACATGCAGCAGCGGTTAACAAACATACAGCGAAAGGAACCTATTTCTTTGATTATGGAAATGCATTTTTACTTGAAGCTTCGCGTGCGGGCGCTGATGTAATGGCAGAAAATCACATCGATTTTAAGTATCCGTCTTATGTTCAAGATATCATGGGTCCGATGTGTTTTGATTATGGTTTTGGGCCATTCAGATGGGTGTGTGCATCTGGAAATCCAGCAGATTTAGCAAAAACGGATGAGATCGCATGTAGGATTCTTGAAAAAATGATTCAAACGAGTCCACCGGAGATCGTGCAACAAATGGAAGACAATATTCAGTGGATCAAGGGTGCACAACAAAATCAGCTGGTGGTTGGATCACAAGCGCGGATTTTGTATGCGGATGCAGAAGGAAGAATGCGTATTGCAGAAGCTTTCAATCAAGCTATTGCTGCGGGAGAGATTGGACCAGTAATTTTAGGGAGAGATCATCACGATGTGTCAGGAACCGATTCACCTTATCGAGAAACATCCAATATTTACGACGGTTCCAAGTTTACAGCCGATATGGCGATTCAGAACGTGATTGGCGATGGTTTCCGAGGTGCAACATGGATTTCGATTCACAACGGTGGTGGAGTAGGCTGGGGTGAAGTAATCAACGGTGGTTTTGGAATGCTTTTAGATGGTTCAGCAGACGCAGATCGCAGATTGAAAATGATGCTGCACTGGGATGTAAACAATGGGATTTCGAGAAGAAGTTGGGCCCGCAATGAAGGTGCTGTTTTCGCCATCAAACGCGCAATGGAAATGGAACCCAAATTAAAAGTAACGATTCCTGAAATGGTAGACGATTCGATACTAAGAAATTTATTTCAGAGCTCGAAGTAATTTGAGTTTTACCCATAAAAAAAGCGGAACATTTGAGTAAAGTGTTCCGCTTTTTGTTGCAGTTTTACTGTGTATTACAATACTTTTACCTCTACGCGTCGGTTTGCTTGTTCTTCGTATGGAAACTTCGGTTTTTCATAAACTGGTTTTGAATTTCCAAAACCAACCGAAGTGAGTCGGTCTTTACTAATCCCATTTGCAATCAAGTAGTTCATGACGCGTTTGGCTCTTGCTTCAGACAACTTTTGAGAGTCGTTGGTATTATCACCCGTCGCGTTGACGTGTCCTTGAATTTCGACCTTTATCCCTGCATTCAATGCGAGAAAGTCTTTCAAACGTTTTAGTTTTTCATCGGCACTCGGCATAAACTCACTCGTACCGGGCTTGAATTCGATTTCGTCGATTTTAATGCTTTTTCCGACGCCCAAGGGTTGCATCCATACAACCATTTCACTCTCCGAACTTCCAGATACTTGTTCTACTTTATCGTAGAAAAAATAGCCTGGTGCGTCGCATTTGAGTGATACTTTTCCTGTTTTATCGATTGAAAAATAGAAGTCTGAACCAGAAGCTTTGTGCGGAACTAACTTGACGTCTATAAATGTAATGTCAGCAATTATTGGATTTCCTGTTTCAACGTCACGTACCATGACCGAGAGCGTTGGACGCGATGTTTTTTTGCGTAAGTCAACCACTTTTCTTTTTGAAGCATCTTCTTCGTCGTCTTCAACACCGTCTTTCTTCTCAAAATTGATGGTGAGGTCCAAAATTGGTTTTCCTTTTTGCTGCGTGTTGAAAAACAGCACAACTTGTTCTCCCTTTTTCAATTCAAGAGGATAGAGGCTGTTTTCGTTGGTCACTAAAGAAAGTGATATTTTTTTGTTGCTTGGATCTTGGATAATTCGCTTCACTTCCGATGAACCATTGTAAATACCTTCACATACATCATCTGATTCATTTTGAAACGCAATGAATTGTATTTTACCGTCTGGAATAAATGCTTCCAATGACAACCGTCCGTCACTTTGAGCGGTGTACGAACACCAAATACTATTTTTTTCGTTGATGGACTTTAATGACGGATAAGCATCCAAGTCGTTGATATTTCCGTTTTCTCCGGTAAATTGAAGCGAGTACTTTCCAGCAGTTAAAATAGCAGTCGCGCCGGCACAATCAGCGATATTGTCAGACACAATTTTAGGAGTTTGTGCCCAAACAAATGTTGAAATAAATACGAAAAGTGTTACAAATAAAAAATTCATCATAATAGCTTGAGACAAAGATAACTCTTTCGTACATTTCTCGTGCCAAAAACAACAAATTCATGCAACTAATTAACATTTCGTGTCAGAGAATTTTAATTTCAACCCGTCGATTTGCTTGATCTTCTTTTGCCGTCTTGGGTTTTGGATATACAGGAAATTTACTTCCGTACCCTTTGTAGGTTAATCGTTTTCGCTTGATTCCACTTTGAACGAAGTAATTCATCACTTTTCGCGCCCTTCTTTTTGAAAGGCGATTGGTTCTAACATTGTCATCTCCTTCATTGTTTACATGTCCTTGTACTTCGATGCGCAGATTGGAATTCAACAGTAAAAAATCTTTGACTCGGTTCAGTGTGTTTTCGGCCCCGGGAACTAAGTCTGCAGTTCCTTTCACGAATTCGATTTTATCCATTTTCAAGGTTTTTCCTTGGCTAATTGGACGCATTTCTATAAGGATTTCATTCGTTGAATCCGGATGAATCGCGATGTCTTTGTCGTTGAAAAAATAACCCGGCGCATCGCATTTAATGTTTAATTTTTGCGATTTATCGACGTTGAAAAGTAAATCCGATCCCGCGTATAAGTTGGACTGTTTCTTGCCTTTGATGTTGATATCTGCAACGACCGGGAATCCTGTTTCCGCATCGCGAATTTTGAGTACAAACGATGTCAAGCTGTCTTTTCGTTCGTCTACAATTTTTTTGTAACGCTCAGCATTTCGCATTTCTTCGGAAAGCTCAAACTTGATGTTGAATGTCAATTCTCTATCGCCCTTCTTCAGCGTATTGAACGCCAGAAGAATCGTTTCGTCTTTTTTCAATTCGAGTGGGGTTTGACTTTCCATTCCCGTAATGATACTCAATGCGATTGAATGACTTGCCGTACTTTTAAAACTTCGAAGCAAGATCGCTTTGCCATTTAATACATCATTGGCCACATTTTCTGTCACGTTTTTAAAAATGGCAAGTTGCACAAACTCCGAATTGACGGATGCTTCTAAGCTTAAACTACCGTCGAATGGAGCAGTGTATTTGAAAAAGAGCGAATTTTTCTCCTGAATTTCAACTAATTCTTTGTATTGATTAATATCCTGAAAAAAGCCCGATGAGCCGGTAAATTCAATGTGATAAACGCCATTATTCAAAATTTCTGCCGCGCCAGAAGCATCTGCGATGTTTTCTGACGAAAAAAATTCGTCCTCCTTTTCTTGACTCCAGCCAAAAAGGCAAACTAGTAGTAGTATTTTTGTTAGTAGCAATTTCATCGTTAAAAATTTTATTGCACAAGTAAGACAATGCTCATTTG
>SSGT01000136.1 GCA_008017065.1 Crocinitomicaceae bacterium | reverse complement strand
TGCGCACGTGGTGAAATTGGTAGACATGCCATCTTGAGGGGGTGGTGCCGTATGGTGTGCTGGTTCGAATCCAGTCGTGCGCACTTTTTAATTCAAAGCTACTTTCTTTTAACTACACCTCTAGTCATTGATTCTCCGCACTGACGTTTCGTAATTATTTTTAGAGGCAAATTTTTATCTTCTTATTGCAATTGAAAAGATAGACAGAACGTTAATGTATTTCATTTGCGCTTTTTTTTGCAACTCTCTCCAAGCTTTTTCTAAATAAAAATCACTGAAGTTCATTATTTTTGAACTATTTTTTCGGAGTTTTCTACCGAATATCGGTACAATCCAACGTCTTAAAATCCTTACAAGTAATGCTGAAAATATTTTTTTCGTGTCTTGCGCTAACCTCCGTTTTGGTTGGCAACGCACAACAAACGCCTCATAACATAGCCTTCGGCTTCTCTAACAATGGTCAGCTTGCGCGTAGTAGCAATGATTTCTATTTCCGTCCCGAGAACATGATGGCGATTTTCACACCCAGTCGTATCTTGAGCAAGCAAGCAGTCAGCATTCAAGGCTACAGTCGAATATAGCTTCCAGTCGGCACAAAACATCGAATTTGGAGTTACGGCTGGTTATGCACTGCGAAAAGACAAAAATATCACCGATGTGAGCGATGTGAGCGCGTCACAGCAATTTGTATCACTGCTTCCCTTTGTATTAAAAAACTGGACCATCGGCAGCTTACAACTTTCCATGGGCGGCGGGATCCCGATCTACATGGCTGGAAAATTCAAGGCTTCGTACCGCGAATATTCTACTGGATTTCCAGAAACGATTATAGCAGATAATACATTGGATGGCGGTAATGCTTTTGGTCTTAGTGCCATCGGAAGGGTAAAGTGGTTTTTGAACCCTCAACTTTCCGTGATGACAACCATTCAATTCGGAGCGCTTTATTCTGACTTCGGAGGTAATTACAGCGTAGTTACTGACAATGAAAGTTATCCCCTGTATTTCGCGCCCAGCGAACGTAGACAAACCACGTTTTCGCTCCCTACACCAGAATTTTCAGTTGGAATCGGATTCCGCATATAACCTCGTGCTATGAAAAATATAATTTTAGCAATCTTACTACTAACCAACGCTGTAGCAAACGCACAAAAAGGCGCGCACCATATTTCGCTTGGTATATCAAATAACGGACAGCTTTCGAAAGCGATGAACGACTACTACTTCAGTTGGTTTTACAACATCAATGTCCCCAACTACAAGCAACTGGAATATAAAACCGATCTCACTTACAGCTATTCGACCGCCAAGCAGCTCGAATTCGGAATATTCGTAGGCTATGCACAACGGACAGAAAATTATTCTACGAACACTGATAAAGTCAACATTTCCCAGCACTACCTATCAGGGATGCCGTTTATAATGAAAGGATGGAATTTTAAAAGTATTCAAGTTTCTGCTGGTGCTGGAATACCATACTATTTCATCAGTGATCACGACGTAGATGTAACGAGTACCACCGGTTACAGCGCAAGGATGGATATCACTGGCGGCAATGCGATAGGACTCAACGGACTCGTACGTTTGAAGTGGAATTTCACCGAACGGCTTTCCGTGAACGGTATGGCTGGATTCGGACTACTTTACATGGATTATGGACGAGAGAACATTTTGTACAACTACGATACTGACGGAAACCTGACTGGAAAGGCGTTTTCGTTGCAAAGACAAAGAAGAACAACCGTTCCAGCGCCTGAACTTTCACTTTCTATTGGTTTCAAGATCTAACAACTTTCAACATGAGGCAATTGACATTTTTAATCGGCCTATTTAGTGCCGTTTCAGGATTTTCACAAGACACCATGCGCCAGTATTTTTCGGCAACTTACTCCAACAATACACAGATTTCAGACGTCGTGCATGAACTTTATTTCAAGGAAAAGGACGAACCCGATGTGAAACAATCTGTATTCAAGATCAATCTTTCTTATAGCTTACAGTCGAAACTAGGCTGCGAGTACGGCCTCCAACTTGGATACGGACAGCGCAACGACATTTACCCACGTGTAGATTCGAAACTGAAATCCGCTCGCCAGCATTAATATACAATTACACCATTTGTGCTAAAAACGTGGGAGTTCAAACGACTCAATGTTTCCACTGGTGCTGGAATCCCGCTGAACATCGTTTCGGAATACCGCTACCGGGGCTACGATTACATGCAAAAGCCTTTCAGCACAATTATCGATGGTGGATTTAGCATTGGACTAAATAGCATAACACAGCTTCGTTTTTTCCTCACGGAACGGTTGGCGGTGACTTCATCTGTACAATTCGGCGGGTTGTATGTCCAGCTCGGCGGAAAATACGAGCAGAAACCAGACGATCCAGATTACAATCCGATTTGGCTCACGGACGACAATCGCAAATCCAAGCAAATGATTTTCACGCAACCTGAATTTTTCGCTGGACTGGTATTTCGCCTGTAATACAGTTTGCAGCAGCTGAAGTACGAACGCAAAATTAAAATATGATGAATTTGATAGTCAAAATATTTATATTATCAGTGACAAGTAATTTGTTGGTTTGTTGTGGACAGACACGTAGGAACGTTCAAATCAAACAAGATTCTCAAAATCAAACCGATCAAAAATACACCAAGGTAATATCCGACTCAACTAACAAATTGACTGACAAAATGGAACAACTAGAAGTTGAATATACAGTATGGGGATTCGCCTGTCCAAATTGGATACAATCAAAAGACAACCAAAATAATGATTCCACTGTAAATTATCTTAGTTTACATTTTTATATTGAACCAGCAAGCAAGTCCTTAGAACTTCCTGCCAATTTTGATCCAGAAAAGCACAAACTGAAAATCAAAGGAAAGTTTTATGAAAAAGAAGATTACCCTCAAGGAACGGTTGAAATAGAGGAACCTATGCCAAAAGCAAAAGTATTTCGATATGTTGAATTAAAGATTTTGAACAAAAACGATTAAAAAAATGCTGGTAAAATCAACTAAAAGCCACAGGCTTGACAATTCGAACCGAGAAGCCGGCGTCTCCTAGTTCAAAACCACTAAGATAAACCATTGCAACATTGTCAATGAATAAACGTAGACCTTGCGTTTTGATCGTCGATTGAACATACCACTTGCCCCAACAGAAAACGGGAGACGAAACGCGAAACGATAATTCGATGTTCCATCTTTATTCTACTTCCCCAGCGACTTTCATAAAAGTAAACCAAACCTTCCCAATCAGTGGGCGTTTTTTTGTTTCTGATTACATCAATCAATTCGGCTACCAAGCACCGCTATCAGCAGATAACTGCCGAAATCGAAGACACTTCTAAAAAATAGTTATTCTTCCCGTGCCTTCCATTTTTTGATGAAGTAAAAGAACGAAAACAACCCGATCAACAGGTAAATCAACACGAGCGTTGGTGTGAATAAAAATTCTAAAGCATACACATATTCTGAATTACAGTATGCATATACGTTTTTACCACTCGCAAGGTTGATTAATGCGACAAGCGAAAGTAAATATGCTGGAGCAATGAAATAACTCATGTTAAACAACACATTCAACACTTTCTTGTTAAAGCGCTTGTTGTACAATCCAACAATCGTCAATCCGAGTACAAGTGTCATGACTGCAAACACAATTCCCATCGAGATCGTTTCGTACATGTGACTGTTGTAATTTTCGGAGTAAACCCGATTTAAGTTAATGATAATCAACAGTAATCCAACCAAAATGGAAACGACACCAGTGACCGGAATGGCAATCAATAAACTCACAATATTCGTGAACTCGAAAAGTATGAAAAATGCAGTGATTGCGAAAGCAGCGATTAAGAATCCAATGAAAAATTCAAATACATTTCGATGATAAGCCAATCGATAATTTTCGATCAAGTGATGCACCCCATAATCATCAAAATAGTAGTAAGGCTGTGATTGCATCGCTTCAATAAACAAACTAGAGTCGGCCGCTGCAACGGGCTGATTCGTGTTGTATTTCCGAAGTACTTCAACAAGTTCCGGAAAACGAGCTTCAAAATCTCTTACCCCGTTTGCTTGTTCGCTCACAATCGACTGAGGAAAACTGTGGTATGCTTTTCGTTCCAAATAATTTGAGATCAACTTTGCATTCAGATTCGCTTGGATTCCATATTCAGCGCAAACCTCCTGAAACCGTCTAATTGCATTCTGGATCGAATCTTTTCGATTTTCGCGAACCCATGCCTGAATTCTCGGCAATTGTTGTTGCGTGAAAAAACGCTGAGATTGATTTGAAAATGTGGCAAACATTGGATATCTCACATTTTCAATTGCATTCAAATGCAGTTTACCGTCTTGATTGAGTTTGTAAAATCGTTTGATGAATCGATTCGAACTACAGCTGTCTGCCGTTTCATATTTCGTTTCGTAGGAAAAAAACTGATAAATTTTATTATCAATACGTGATTGATCCACCGTATCCGCTGGAACGTAATCTGGGAGCATCGTACCCAAAGCTTTGTAAGGCTGAACATCCACCGATTTAGCTAAACTGCGTAATTCAGTTGGAATGTATTTTTGATGCATCAACTCGGGATTGTAGTAATAATAATTTCCGTCTGATGCTTTGCTCCACTCTTGTTTGTAGCGATCAAACCGCATGTAACCAAGTGGTTCTGGTGCTAAATCTTCGCGGAGAAATAGTGAATACCTATCGGTGTTGTGTACTAAGAAAACGTATCCCAAATTAAGTTGTTGCATGTCTCTCGAAAACTTGGTCGGCTCGACGAGCGCTCGATATTTCAACTTTGCACCTGCGTTGAATGGAACAACGGCTGAAATCAATAAGGTGAAGCCTACAAACAAGAGCAGAAACAAGCGTACGAAATAAAAGCGCTGCAACGGATAAAATGCTTTAAATGCGTTGTTTTTATAGAATGAAATCGCCCAAAAACAAAGTACGATCAACCCATAAATCACATGAAAACTAACAAAATACGACGATGAATACAAATACGATAGATCGCTCGAAATAATGACCATGTGATTTGTTAGGAAGTAACCTGTGAAAAAAGAAATGGCCCACAAAAACAATCCGGCCACAACCAATTGAATGCTTTTGGTGTGCCAAATTAGCGGGTAATTTTCAATCAAAAATTGATTCATTTTTTGGATGAATTTCATATTGTCTTTTTTAAAAATTATAGATTAAAGAAAAAGTCTTCGGGTCGATTGCGAAATATCTCGCACATACTGAATGTGAATACCCGCAGCAATAAGTGAAGTTAACAATTCGCTCATCCCGTTTTCGCGACGAATCGATATGACATAACTGCCTCCGTTAAATTTGAGATCCTCTACTTCAAACGCCGCCAACGCTTGATTCAGCAATTCACGTGAACTATGGATTTCCAACTCAACAACCGTCAATTGGTCGCTTGCGCTGTTAATCAAATCCAACTGTGTAGGAACACCTTTTTTCAGGAACAACACATTGTCTGAAATCTTTTCCACTTCAAACAATTGTTGCGAACTCAAAATAATCCCTAATGGATTGGATAAGCTCATCGACAAATTTCTCAAATCCTCCAACACAAGTTGTTGCGCCAACACATCCAAATTCGCCAGCGGCTCGTCCAACAGCAATAATTTGGGCGCTCGCAGAAATGTTCGGGCCAATTCAAAACGCATCTTGTAACCCGACGACAATTCATCCCAATTGTGGTTTCTGAAATTCCACAATCCAAACCGTATAATCCACATCAAAACCGTCAGTTCGTTCTCTTCCCCTTTGATTCCATAGTGAGCAGCTGCGTACTTCAAATTGCTTTTCAATGATCCGTACCACTTCGGTGTGCGCTGCGGAATGTAGGTCAACTTGGTACGTAAATCGTAGTCGGCCATCGGTTGATCATCCACCCAGAATTGTAGTTCTCCCCGATCGTACTTCAAATCTTTCGCTAAAATACGAAGTAAGGTGGTTTTTCCGTTTCCATTTTCACCTACCAATCCCCAAACTTCACCTCGGTGAATGGTCATATCGATCTCGCCAAGACTGAAACGTCCTCTCGCATAGGTTTTAAACAACTGTTTAACCTCCAACAAAGGAACATGATCGGTAATTATCTCAAATTGAGCAGTCGAAAGTTGCTGAATCAATTCCATTGCACGTTCCTTCAAATCGGCTTCACTTCGAGGTGCTGCTTCTTTCCATTCGGTAAGTGAAATACATTGCTTGTAGAAATTTTTGTCTTGCGTATCCAGCACACAATCAACTAATTTTCGAAAACCAAGGTGAGAATCACCGTCGTTAAAATGCTTGGCTACTGCCGCTAATTTATCGAGATATAATTGCATTCGCTAAAAGTAATAGAAAAAATGACTTGAAACACAAACGCTAAAAGTCTGTGCGTATTGCACCTGTGTTTGAATCATTCGCCGAAAATAGCAGTGAATTATGTACTCGCTTTTTGACTAAAAAAATCGATAACAATGCGGTTGAAAATTGCAGGTTGGTCGACATTAACAACGTGTCCGCAATTTGGAATAACCACAAGTTTTGAAGAAGAATGATTGTTGACCAGCTTTGTGATTGACGGTAAAAACATGTGATCTTCCTCGCCCATGATATACAGGGTGCGAATTCCTGAATCTTTTATCCGAAAAAAGGACAAGATTGGATTGACCTGCGAGATCAATGAAAACCAGCGCTTAAATTCTTTTTGGTACAACTTTTTCGCTTCGTTGATAAATAAATTGCGAGAAGCTCTGTGCGCCTTTTTGGGCATAATGACAAAGGCAAACAAACGGTAGAGAACAAGGTACGGAATCACCGATTTGAAAAAAGCACCCAAACGCATCAAAATCTGTCCGCGCAAATTCAATTTCATCACAGCGCCACCAAGCACCATGCTACGCGCTCGTGTAGGAAAACGCTCTGCAATTTCTCGAATAATAATCGTTCCCAAGGAAATACCCACAAAATGCGTTGACTTGATTTTCAAAAAGTCCAGCACATGAACAACGTCGTCGCTGATTACTTTAAATGTGTACTTTTTGGCCTTTTCATACACATTTGATTTCGATTTTCCGTGTCCGCGTAGATCGATCAACAATACATTGAATTTTTCCTTGAACGCACGAATTTGTTTGTACCAGATCGAACTACTCCCTCCTGCTCCGTGTACAAAAGTAACCCACTCCGCATCGGGACTTAAAATATATGTTGTGTAATTGAGCACAGAATGAAAACGATTAAAAGTGAACTATGTTCGAAAAATTAAGACTTTGTCGATTCGTTATAACCGGTAAACTACTTGAAATTGATTCAAACCAAGTGACAAAGATACGTTTTCAAATCCAGTAACGGGGCGATTGTTTCGATGAATAAAATACATCAATCCATCGAAAACTAGCAAGTAGCCGCCTTGGAGAATCAAACTTTGTCCGTAACCTCTTGATCTATTGTTTGCACCCGAAGAAAAGGCCATCGCAGACCCAATGCCCATATAGATTAAATCTAGCCCGGAATTGATTAAAAATACCCGTTCGTATTTGCGTTGCGATTTCAAAAACGATGAATGATCGGTGGATTGCTTCGAATATTGCTGCACCAAACCCGCAATCCCGATTCCCAAATTTACGGTGTTCCACATCGCATTCATCTCATGAAAATACAAGGTACTTCCCTGCGTTCGACTTCGGTAAAACAAACCTCCAACCAAATTGGTAGTCGACCACCCAACAAGTGAAATCATTCCAATTCGGTTTGCCTTTTGCTGATAGGCAAGACGATCGGTCCACGACGAATCCTGACCAAATGCAACGCCAAATGAGAAAAGAAGAAGAACTAAAATCCGAATGTGCAACGTTTGTTTTTAAATCAAAAACACATCAATCTTGTAAAAGTTCAAAAAACAACGATTGTATTAAAAGACAACCCATTCTCATCCGAAAAATTGAAACATAAATCAAAGATTCCGTAGAATTGTTTCGATTCATTGACAAACTAAAAAACCAATTTAAAACGGTTGGATGGTTTTTATTTTGAAAGTTCTTTTCAAATCAAAAATATTGTGTATTTTCAATGCAAATTTTTTGATCATGGACAAGTACTTACTACAGATTTTGTTGGAAACCAATACGATTATCATCCCAACACTTGGGGCGTTAACGATAACAGACGCAAAATCTGGAGAAATGATGTTCATGCCGTATCTAAAATACGACGATGGTAAATTGGCTGCGTACATCTCCGAAAAAGAAGGAATTGATACCAATGATGCCAAAAATCTCATTGCCAAATATGTACGCGAGATCAATATGAAGTTAGACCAAGGTGAAACGTACGACATGTTTCAGTTTGGGCGCTTTATGAAGACCAACGACGGTGAAATTGATTTCGAACGCTGGGAAAATTTCAGTCATCCTGAAAACGTAAATGATTCGTCAAATGACGAACAGGTTCCAGCGCTGACTGAACCTGTAGAATCCAACGAGGAAATTATGGAAGAACTGGAAGTTTCCGCAGCTGATTTGACAACCCAAGAATCCGTTTCTCACGAATCCGAAAACGACGTAGTAGCTGAAACACACACAGAAGAAACAAAGATTGAATCGGTTGAACTAGATGAAAATGCGCCAGTTGAAGCACAGCCTTCCCTCGATGCAATTTTAGCACAAGCATCGGCAGAAGGTGAAGAAGCGGAACCCGAAGTGAAACAGGAAATCTCTGAGGTTGTCGTTTTGAAATCAGATCCAGTGGTAGATAAAACGCCCGATGAAAGCAAAGTTCAAGTTGAGAATGAATACATTCCGCCCCGTGAAACGATCGAAGCTTTGCCCACCGAGACTACAACGAAATCCCAAGAAAGCAAGCAGCCCGCTACGGTTGCTATCAAATCTCCAAGGAAAAAGAGAAGTATTGGTTTTTGGATGCTGATTGTACTCATTTTCGTATTGGTTTCAGGTACCGCAATCAGTTTGTTATTTTACGATCAAGTAAAACATTACCTGCCGTTTTTGGAATTAAAACGAGCTGAAATTGTGAAACGAAGTGATTCGACTGAAATTGCTGCCTTGCTCAACGAATCTGCGGAGGAATTAGAACAAGCAGAGCAAGAACGTGTCGAAAGCGAAGCGAATCCAGACATGGACGCCCCTGAAACAACATCTTCCGGAAAAAGCGCTCCAGCGGTGCCAGAGAAAGAAATTCAAAAGCCCATCCAAAAACCGATTTCCAAACCAACTCCCGTCACTCAACAACCCGCAGTTCAATCAGCTGGAAACGGTCAATTCCACATTATTGGTGGCGCATTTGGGGAAGAGCGCAACGCTAACCGTTTTGCCGAAAAATTAAAAAGTATTGGGAATAATGCGCAAGTCATCGGAAAATACAACGGACTGTATTTGGTAAGTATCGAATCCTTTGCGTCAGCGGCGGACGCATCGAAAGCGTTACAAAAGTTGGAAACTGTCACAGGCAAAGCCTGGGTATTCAAAAAGCCTTGATTTGCAGCTAGATTTTTTCGAACAAATCAATTAATCGGTTGGAGTATCCTGCTTCGTTGTCGTACCATCCAACCACTTTCACCATGTTTCCGATTACACTCGTCAATTGACTATCGAAAATCACACTGTGGGAGTTTCCAACGATATCAACCGAAACGATTGGATCTGCTGTGTAACTCAAGATTCCCTTCAAATTGGTTTCTGATGCTTTCAAAAATGCAGCATTGATCGCTTCCACCGTTGGCGGATTTCTCACAATCAAGGTCAAGTCAGTCAAACTGCCGTCGGGCACAGGAACACGCATACCACATCCACCCATGTGACCTTCCAATTGTGGGAAAATCTTGGTCAAGGCTTTCGCTGCACCCG
Organism: Crocinitomicaceae bacterium; assembly: GCA_008017065.1. Taxonomy (GTDB): domain Bacteria; phylum Bacteroidota; class Bacteroidia; order Flavobacteriales_D; family Crocinitomicaceae; genus JAQVCM01. The sequence goes on along the minus strand of SSGT01000136.1, from coordinate 388 downwards.
TAGAAGTGGGAACGATTGACAATGCTGCCGCACGTGCACGACGCAAATCTTTGTGTGGCGAATCATGCAAGCGTTGATCGGTGGTATAACTGTGAATAGTTGTGATGTATGCACTTTCAATTTCTGCCATTTCCAATAATACTTGAACCAATGGCGCTGCAGAATTGGTGGTACATGATGCGTTGGAAAGAATAATATCCGTCGCTTCAATCAATGAATCGTTGACCCCCAGTACGATTGTTTTTGTATCGTCATTGGCAGGTGCACTCAAAATGACTTTTTGCACGGTCCCACCTAAATGTGCTTGGGCTGTTTCTCGCGTCAAAAACAAGCCGGTAGATTCTAAAACGTAGTTTACTCCGTACTCCGACCACGGAATGTTTGCTGG
>SSGT01000131.1 GCA_008017065.1 Crocinitomicaceae bacterium | reverse complement strand
TTGGATTGATTGTTTTTACAATAGTTATACGATATTTTTCGAAAATTCCATTTAAAGTCACTTTTTATGATAAACATGTTATTGCTGAATATATTTTTAAAAAGAGAACAATAGAATATCTTGATATTTCACAGATTATTCGATGCTATTCAGGACCATTTACGTATCCTACAATAACCATAAATATGAAAACGAATCAAAAAATAGGTTTTGATATTGGAAGAGGTGAAGAACTAAGTAAGCTAATTGAAATATGTAAATTAAATGCAATAAAATTTATTGATAAAGTTTAGTGAGTAGTGTTATCACCGCCAACGGCAGCACCGTAGGTAAAGCGTTGGTGAAATAAAGTGCAAAAAAATGTGGATTGGAAAACAGAGTCTGTAGCCTTCCCACTTTTCAGACAATGAATAAATATTGTTTTCACTTCCTGCCCCGGCGCAGGGCGATAGCTTGCGAAATGAAAAGGCGTCGGTTTTGTAAGATGGGGCGAGTAGGCACGCACCAGCCCAATCGCTCCAAAACAAGGCTTTTTTTCGGAACTAAAGCCCGAAGACGGATTAGGCAGCCAACAGAAACACGAACTCACTTTTGTTTTCAAAATGACCCAACTACATTCCAACGAATCGTTAAATTTTAACACAAATTAAACCAAACTCCACCGGTTTTTACCGCATTCCATTTTAGATATTTGTCTACTTTTACACCATGCAAAAAAACACCATACATCGAGAGAAAAGCGGGTTGTTTTCGGAGTTGTCGAATGCATTGACGTACAACCAAGAAAAATTCGCTTCACTAATAACAACACCATTTTCATTAGAGGCATTTACAGATCAGATCGAACGCAAATCCACATCGTTTACGGCAGAGAAAAGGACCGTTTTGGTAGAAACATTGCGACGACAGTACGCAGGTTTTACGTCTGAGTCAGCCGTTTCCAACCAAATCGAATCGCTCTTGTCGCCAACGACATTTACAGTGACTACTGGACATCAGTTGAATTTATTGACAGGACCGATCTATTTTATTTACAAGATTTTACATGTCATTCGCTTAACGGAATTATTGAAACAACAGCATCGAAGCAAGCATTTTGTTCCCGTTTATTGGATGGCTTCGGAAGACCATGATTTTGAAGAGATCAACCACACCCGTTTGTTTGGGAAAAACATACGTTGGGAGAATGCGCAAGGCGGTCCGGTGGGCGAGTATGCGCTGCAAGGTTGGGAGGAATTGCAGGCGGAGATCGAATCTTTTTTTCAAAACAAACCCGAATCGGAAGCGCTTCACGTGTTGCGAAGTTATCAAGGAAAAGACCTGGCGCACGCAACCAAAGCATTGGTTCATCGCTTGTTTGCGCACTACGGATTGGTGATTGTTGAACCAAACGACACCGACTTGAAACGCGAATTTGCGTCCATCATGATACAAGAAATCGAAACGCAATTTGCACAAAAAGCAGTCTTGAAATCCAACCACGTACTGGAAGAAATGGGCTTCAAACCGCAAGTACATGCGCGACCGATCAACTTATTTTACATCGAGAAAGGAGTCCGCGAGCGCTTGGTCGATGAGGACGGACGTATTTCCATCGCTGGAAAGGGCGTTTTTTCGACCGCTGAACTGACGGAACAAGTGAAGGCCAATCCAGAACGATTTTCCCCCAACGTGGTGTTGAGACCCGTTTACCAAGAATGTATTTTGCCCAATCTGGCGTATGTTGGTGGCGGTGGAGAAATGGCTTATTGGTTGCAATTCAAAGGTGTTTTCGAAGCGGCTTCGGTTCCATATCCATTGATTCAGGTGCGCAATTCGTTGCAATTGATCGATGCCAATTCACAAAAAAAGCTCACCAAATTAGGATTGCAGACAGCAGCTATTTTCAGCGAATTGGAAGACTTGAAGAAGAAATATATCTTCGAAAACTCGGGCGAGACATTGGACTTTAGCGCCTTGGAAGGAGCCGTTAAGGTATTGGAAACGCAACTCCAAAAAAGTATTTTGGACGTCGATTCCAGCTTGAGTGGCTTCGCATCTGCGGAAATTGTCAAGTTGCAAAAGCAAATAGAAAACGTACAATCCAAGTTGGTGAAGCAACAAAAAGCAAAGTTTGATGGAGCGATGAAGCAATTGGAGGATGTGAAAGAAAAGTTATTTCCTCAAAATGGGGTGCAAGAGCGCAAGGATAATTTCTTCAGTTTCTGTGCAAGCGGCGATGTTTTCCCTTTCTTAGATTTGTTGAAAGATGCCATCGATCCGCTTGAAAAAGACTTGATTGTTGTCGAGTTAGATTAGTTTTGTGGTCTGGTTGCTATCAGTGAGTAAGCAAGAACCAAGCGTGTGACCAAAATCAGCTCCGTAATTGGAATATAAATTGTAGTTTGAATTATTTGTAATAACTTTGTAATTACATAAATGATAAGTCATGGAAGTTTCAATTATTAAAATAGGGAATTCAAAAGGGATTCGATTAACCAAAACAATTCTGGAGAGATATAACATCACTGACAAAATTGAATTGATTCTTGAAAAAGGACAGGTTGTTTTACGTCCCATTTCCGAGCCGCGAAAAGGTTGGGATAAGGAATTCCAAAAGATGCATGCAAATGGTGACGACCAACTTCTAATGAATGATGTTTTTGAAGATGAAAACTTTGATGAATGGAAGTAAAACAATATCAAATCGTGTTGGTTAATCTTGACCCAACATTGGGAAGTGAGATTCAAAAAACGCGACCATGTGTCATTATTTCACCAAATGAAATCAATGACAATTTAAAAACAGTTGTCATCGCACCCATGACTTCTTCGAGTAGAAAATATCCAACCAGGGTAAAGGTGAAGCACAACAGTCAAGATGGCTGGGTTGTAATTGATCAATTGAGAACAATCGATAAAATTCGTATTGTGAAAAAGTTTGGTTCACTGTCAGAAAAGGAAATACGCGCATGTAAACGTGTGATCCGAGAAACATTCGTTGATTAGAAGACATCTGCAAACAGCTTCAAGCACCAAAACGATTCTATTATAAAGATCGCCTTTGTCTTTTAGGAAACCTTTCCAAGCAACGAACGAGGAGAAACAGTCCAGCAAACAAATTTCTTTATTGAAGCTGAAAATCTTGGTTTTTATAACGTGGACGTGGACAATTCACGAAAATGGATCGGCTGACGATGCTTGTTTTTTTAGCGTTTTCTGGTACCTTCCAACTTGACCCCAGAACTATTTTGATAAAAATCGCTACCTTCGCCGAGCGTCAAACTAGAATCAGGTTTTTTTGATCCAAGGGAAGGAACTGAATTGGTATTGCGTGTAAAATAGGGTTTTAATTTCCAAAATATATTTTCAATTCCTGCGTTCAAGGAATAGATTTAAAATTATGCGTTTACTAGTTTTTCTGTTTTGTTTTTCGTTCTTGAATCTTTTTGCGCAGCAAGCCACTGTTCAAGGGCGTTGTGTGAGTAAAAACGGAAAAGAGTTGGCGTTTATCGAAATTCGATCGTCACACGATTCAACCTTCGTGGAAACGACAGACCGAAAAGGTGTGTTTAGATTGGAATTGCCTGCAAATGTCGCAATCGAATTGTCGTTTACATACAGTGATTTCTCATTGACGCAAAGCGTTTTTTTGGCAGAACGAGAAACCAAAAAGCTTGGTGATCTCGTTTTTAACGTGCTTTCGGATGAATTTGTGTTCAAAGGAAAAGTGGAAGTGGGTTCGAAGTTACCGCCGATCAAATTAGGAGGAGTTGTTACTTCGGATATCGGTCGAACACTTGCTTACACAACAGCAGCGAGTTCCAACAACGAGTTGACATCCAATTACAATGTACGCGGTGGAAACTACGATGAAAATTTGGTATACGTCAACGATTTTCAAATCAATCGTCCGTTTTTGACACGCTCCGGACAACAAGAAGGATTGAATTTCATCAATACTGCGTTGGTGCAAGACATTCGGTTCAGTGCCGGAGGTTTTGATGCGCGTTACGGAGACAAATTGAGTTCGGTGCTCGATATCACGTATCGAAAACCCGATTCGTTGAACGCTTCGTTGATGGCTTCGCTGTTGGGAGTAGAGTTGAGTGTAGCACATCGTGCAAATTCTCGCTTCAATTATTTGGTGGGAGCGCGTTATCGTGCAAATGGTTATTTATTGAATTCGCTTCCCACCAAAGGGGCGTACAATCCGGTTTTTTGGGATGTACAAACCTTGTTGAATTACAACATCACCGATAAATTGGTGTGGAGCACGATCGGTCATTTTTCATCCAACGACTATCGATTTGCTCCTCAGTCGTCCGAAACTGATTTTGGGACGGTGAATGAAGCCTATCGCTTTAAGATTTATTTCGACGGGCAAGAGCAATCGCGTTTTCAAACCATCACGGGAGGAACAGCGTTGAAATGGGAAAAAAGTGCGCGAACCCAGTTGGATTTCTACACGAGTGTTTTCACCACCAACGAGCGCGAATACTTCGACATTCAAGGGCAGTATTTTATCAATTTGTTGGAGACGGATCCTGGAAAAGAAAACTTAGGGGATTCGATTGCAACCGTCGGAATTGGATCGTTTTTGAACCATGCGCGTAATTTGTTGACGGCAACGATTGTGAATGTATACCACAATGGATCGCATCAGTTGTTGGAAAATCAAAAAGTGGTAAACGGGCAAGATGTGACGATTAAGCAACGCATTCAATGGGGTGTGAATTTTCAGCGTGAGTTTTTCGACGACGTGCTGAGTGAATGGAAAATGGTCGATTCAGCAGGATACAGTTTACCGCAAACGCCTGCTTCGGATGAAATTCAGCTCACGGAGGTCATCAAAGGAAAATTGAAATTGGAGACACAACGGGTGAGTGGGCACGTGCAGTACACCTTTGATCGAAGCCAATTTAAGAAAGAATATCCCGTGACGGTTCGTCCCATTTTTCGGGATTCAGCAGGCAGAAAATACCGGAAAGAATTTACGGATACCTTACCCAAATCGTCGCAACGCTTGTTAGCAAATGTCGGACTCCGTGCGGGATACACAGAGGTAAACAACGAAATGTACCTCACGCCACGTGTTTCCGTTTCGTATTTTCCGCGTTCATTTTTGTACAAGAAAGGAAAGATTTTGCGAAGAAATACGCAGTTGCGTTTGGCTAGTGGAATGTATTATCAACCACCGATTTACCGCGAGTTACGCACGTTTGCTGGTCAGTTGAATACCGATGTACAATCCCAAAAATCAGTTCACGTTGTGGCCGGAGGTGATTTCAATTTCAACATGTGGGAACGTGATGTGCCGTTCAAATTTACTGCGGAAGCATATTACAAGTACCTGTGGGATGTGAATCCATACGAAGTGGACAATGTGCGTACACGATATTACGCCAACAACGAAGCGGTTGCCTACGCAGTTGGGTTGGATTTAAACGTGCATGGCGAATTCGTGGAAGGAATTCAATCGTTTTTTAAAGTTGGTTTTTTATCCACGAAAGAAGACATTCAAAGCGATTCTTACAAGGAATATTTCAACAAGTCTGGAGAGAAAATTATTTTTGGTTACAGTGAGGATCAGGATGTTGTGGATAGTGTAACCGTTTATCCGGGTTACGTTCCACGTCCTACTGATCAATTGATGAATTTTGCGATTTTGTTTCAAGACAACATGCCTGGCTATGAATCGTTTAGTGCGCAGATGGGCTTGTTGTTTGGTACCCGTTTGCCCTACGGTCCGCCCGATTTTGAGCGCTACAAAGACACGCTGCGGCAAAAGTCGTATTTCCGTGTTGATTTGGGATTGTCGTATGACTTTTTGTACAACAAAGACAAAACAAAATCGAAGTTTGCACGCACGTTTTCCGATGCAGTAATCTCGTTTGAAGTATTCAATTTGTTGGGAATAAATAACGTGCTCTCCAAGCAATGGATTCAAGACGTTTCGGGTAAATACTATTCGATTCCCAATTACCTCACACAACGTCGTTTCAATCTCAAATTGATCCTGCGTATTTGACCTTTTTTGTGTACATTTGAGTCATCATTTTCAATCAATTTAATGTCTCATGGGTAAAAAAGAGTATTCTACCATTTATAAAATCATGCACTGGTCAATCGCGTTTTGCATGTTGTTTCTGCTTTTGACAATCTTTCTGAGATTGACGTGGATGAACAAAAACAACGTTGCCGACATTATGCAACAGTTTATGGCGGAGAAGGACGTCGATATGTCGCGCGACGATTTAGTGTTGATGGCGAAGAAAATCCGTCAGCCCATGTGGATTTGGCACATTTATGTTGGATATGTGTTGGTCGGATTGTACGCTATTCGGTTGGCCTTGCCCTTTTTAGGTCAGATGAAATTTTCAAATCCGTTTCAAAAAGCGTTGCCTGCTAAAGTGAAATTTCAGTTTTGGGTTTACATCGTGTTTTATATCTGCGTCGGTATTTCGTTGGTTACCGGTTTGTTTTTGGAGTTTGGACCTGAAAACTTAGAGGAAACGATGGAAGAAATCCATGTGCTTTCGTTGTACTATTTGTTGGGATTCATCGTGTTGCATTTTGGCGGAATTTTGCTGGCAGAAATGACTACTGAAAAAGGCTTGGTGTCGCGTATCATTGGCGGACCAGTGAATAAATAATTCGGTGTGAAACAGGTGTTCTGTTTGTTCGTTTGTTGGGTATGTAGTTTTACATTGCTTGCGCAACAAGAAGGACAACGTACGCAATGGAGTGCATTTGAATTAACACAACATCGTGCTTTCTTTTCTCAAAATATTCCAGCACCCCGCGGATTGATTTCTGATTTTGACAGTTTATTTACGGATTTTCAACGGAAGGAATTGACACAGCTAGTGGGTGATTTTGAAGACTATTCTGGAGTTCAAATTGCCTTGGTCACGTTGGATTCTACGGATGTTTCCAAAGATGATTTTGAGGATTTCACCTTGCGTTTGGCGAATACTTGGGGAGTTGGTGATTCGATTTTGAATAGTGGAATAGTGGTTGTAGTTTGCAAAGGGCATCGCCGCATTCGGATTCAAAATGGAATTGGAATTGAACAAGTACTTTCAGATGCAGAAACGGATCAACTGATTCAAACGTTTTTCATTCCTTCATTCAAAGCAGGCGATTATTTCAAAGGTGTACATCTTGGAATTCAAGGTATGATCGAAAAAATCGAAGAAAATTCCATTCCGAAAAAGCTTGTCGATGTTCCTGAATCTGCTTTTTGGAAGGGCGGACTTGATGGCGGATATTGGTTTGATTTGTTGAATCTAAACGTGAATCAACGTCAAGCCGAAATTGCGATTTACGATGACTACTACGGGAAATTGGTGATTCAAAAGAAATTCATCTTGGAATGTGATTCAAAATTTGATTTCAGTCAACTAGCGGATTACATCGATTTTTTCAACGGAATTCAAATTGGTTTGACCGAAGTTGATTCTTCAAAATGTAATTGTGTGCTCAAATGAACTAAAAGCGATATGCAATTTGATTGAATAAGTTGGACCATTGAACAGTTGGTGAGTAACTTCCCAAGCGAACAATCAACACGTTTTTTTGCGGGCAGAAATACACAAATTGCCCTAAAATTCCTTGTGCCGCATATCCAAAATTAGGCGTTACAACAGCTTCTTGAATTTTTCCGTCTTGGGTGAATTCCATCAATTGTTGATTCGGACCGATTTGTTGTCCTTTGTAAAGGTCGTATTTGTCAAAAATCCACCATTGAAAGCTGTATTGTCGCCCGTTTTTGACCGCGCCATTGGTTAGTGACTCATTCACCCATTCTTTGCTTACGATTTGTTTGCCATTCCAAATCCCTTGATTTAGAAACAACCGTCCCAACTTGGCAAAATCATACACCGTTGCATTGAGAGCGGCAAACGCTTTTACATTTTGATTTTTCTTACTGTCAATACTCCAGCTGGCTTGATGTTCCATGCCGAGTGGTTTCCAGATTTTTTCTTCCAAGTAATCGTCCAATTTCTTACCCGTTGCTTCCTCCACGATAAATCCCAGAAGTTGGGTATTGATACTGATGTAATCAAAGTTTTCGTCTGGTTTTTCTTTGATTTTCAACTTCCGACATAGTTTTTTCAAATCTGTTCCGTAGTAGGCTTTGGCAACGTTTCCAAATGGATTGTAATAACTTTCGTTGAATTTGATGCCAGAGCGCATGTTGAGCAAATGTTCGATTGTGATCGCGCCAAATTTTGAGGAATCAAGATCTTTCAAGTAGTTGGTGATTGGTTCATCCAAACGCTTGATTTTCCCCTCTTCCAACGCAATTCCTACCAAGGTGGAAACAAATGATTTGGCTACTGAAAACGACGGAACAATGCTTTTTTCATCGTAGCCGCGTGTGAAATGTTCAAAAACAACACTGTCGTTGTGAATCACCACAAAAGCAACCGATTTTGATTTTTGCAGGAATTCATTAAACGATACAACCTTATTTTTAAAGTTGATGCGCTTGACGAAAAAATCAGGGTAGGAGTCGGGTTTGTGAAATGAGAACGGTTTATTTCCAGTTTCAATCTCACGGGATGCAAACTTTTTGTGATCTCGGATATCGGCAAAATTCCAATAAAAATACCTTCCTACATGACAAGCAGATAAGAAAAATGAAACGAGTAGTAGCGTTAAAATTGATTTCATAATTTACGAAGAAAGTGAAAATTCAAGGTCGAAATTTTTCAATGCTTTGACCAAATCGTTGTTTGGATCGATGCGCATGTTTTTGGAAGGCATGACCACTTTCATGTTTTCATCCAACGGATCATAAACCGTGAAGCAAATTCCACAACGACCAGCATGTTCGCTAAACAATTTAGAAAGGTCTGAAATCATAGCGTGATTCAAACTTTTACTGGAAACAATTAAATTTAAGTTATTCGCCTTTTTTTCTCTTAAATCGTGTAAACGTTCGATCGAATGAATGACAAATTCAGGATCTTTTCGGTGGCGAGGAACTTCAAATTTCCCTCGAATCGCGATAAAAGTTCCTTTGATGCAATAGGGTTTGAATTTGATGTAATTGTCTTTAAATAAAAACAGTTTGAATGAATCGGAATAATCTTCGATCAGCATCGTTGCGAATTGATCGTTATTTTTGGTCATGCGTTCTTCTGAATCAGTAACAATGGCTGCCAATAAAATTTCTTTCCCTAGGTTTTCTTGAGGATTGGACAGCATTCCGACATTTCCGTTGCAAAATGAATCGATTTCTAATTTGAAATCATCCAATGGATGACCTGAGATGAAGATTCCAACAACTTCTTTCTCTTTGTTTAACTTATACATTGTTGGCCATTCTTCCGCTTTTGGAATTTCTGGCTCAGGAATTTCTGTTCCTGATGATTCACCGAAAATCGAGAATTGCGAAGAGTTGGCGTTTTCTTGAAAGTTGTTTCCAAATCGAACAGCATTTTCCAAAAATGTTCTTCCCGAGGCGTCTTCTTTAAAGTATTGCGCGCGATGTACGTTTTTAAAGGA
>SSGT01000055.1 GCA_008017065.1 Crocinitomicaceae bacterium | reverse complement strand
CGTGTTGGGGAATCGAACCACAACTTCGAAAATTGAAATTGGAATATGGAAATGCGATTGAAATCGAATACCGAATGGGCGGTTTACTTCCCGATTGGAGTTACAACAGTGGAGGAATTAGTAAACCTTCGGATGTTGCTCATCATTGGGACGAAGTAAGTATTTATTACGATATGCCTATTGATGGAGATTTATGGCTGGAAGATCCATTATCATCTTCTTATCCACCGTCGATTGCATTCAAAGCAGCTCAACTTCAAGATGCTGAAAAAGCACACTTATTTCTTCGTGTGTTAAAAGAAATGGTTTTTCTTCACAAAAAGAACATCTCAAAATGGGAAAATTTGCAAGCAGCGGCACAAAAAGTCGGACTTGATGTAGAAAAACTAAAAATTGATTTTGAAGGAAAAGCCAAAGTCCTTTTTCAAGAAGATTTGAAATTGGCACGGGAACTTGGCGTTCGAGGTTTCCCAACCTTGTTCTTTTTAGATACTGCTGGAAATAAGCAAATGGTTTATGGATCAAAGCCTTATATTGCGTATGAAAATACCTTGTTACAAATCCATCCGATCGCGATCAAGACAACGTTTGATGCATCTTGGAAAGCGCTTTTTTCTGAATTTAAGACATTGACTGCGCGGGAATTTTCTGAATTAACGGGCACGAAACGTGAAGAAAGTGAAAAATTATTGGACGAATTGACAGCCGCTGGAAAATTGAAAAAATTCACAACTAAAAATGGCGCAATTTGGACTTGGATTCCCTAGTTTGTTGCTATTTACAGATGTAAAAGTTGTTAAAAACTCAATTCTCAGCACATTTTGGTTAATATTGTAAGAAGTAAGATTCATTGATTTTTCACGTTCAACTAAATAATATATTGGTCGTAAATGTTAAAAATCAATGTTTTAAATAAAAACTTTAAAGACTTACACCATGAAATGTCCCAATTGTCAAGTAAATTTAGTGATGTCAGAACGAAGCGGAATTGAAATCGACTACTGTCCCGAATGCCGAGGTGTTTGGCTCGATCGTGGGGAATTGGATAAAATCATTGAGCGTTCGGGACCAAATTTCAAGAGTGTACAAGCAGAAGGGCGTATCGAGAAACCGTATTATCCCAAGGAAAGCGATTACCGTCACAAGAAAAAGAAAAGTTTCTTCGACGATTTATTTGATTTTTGATCCTTAACGCGATGAACGAATTGCATAACGAGGCGAATCAATGGATTCAAGTGGACAATTTTCAGGATTTTATAAGTACGAATTTTGAAGGTCAAAAAAATGCCATTTGTTGGCATCGAAAACTAGAAGGTGATTTTGCTGAAATTGTTGACAAAGTTCACTTTTCAGGTAACATGATTGAACTTGAAGAAGACGATTTAATGCATCTCGAATTGAGTGAAGAAGGTCAACTGGCGCGCGAAATCCTGTTGAATGACCTGCGATTATTCCGTGAATTTGGCGCAGCGCCGATCTTAAATGTGATCAAAAATTACGAAGAGGACAATGAACTTTCATTTTTCGCAACGGATGTTTATTCCTTCCACATCGACCGTTCGGATGTGCCTTCAGATACGATTTTGTGTACCTATTACGGTGATTCGAGCGAGATAATTCCGAATGATCAAGCGGTTCAAAAAATTCAGATTCCTGAAATACGACAGAAATTACATGAATTGCACCAAGGACCAGCAACTGAATTTGACACGTTTTTAAAAGAATATTTTTTCGATTTGCATTACGATGTGGATCCATCAGCAAAGCCGATTCAACTCGGAAATGGACATATTTGGCGACTTGCAATCGATCATCCAACACAAATCGTTCTTCCTTGTATTCATCGAGCACCCAAAGAAATCAGTCAAAAGAGAAGATTACTTTTGATTTGCTAACAACCTCCAAAAAGGGTTTGTACTAAATTTATAATTGCTATCTTCGGTCAATCGAAGTTGCACTAAAATAAATGATTATGAATAAAAGTTCTCAATTAATTACATGTTTGTTTGCCGTTGTAATTAGCGCTTGCAGTGTTTCAAAAAAAGCAGAAGTTAAACCAATTTTTATTGGGCCAACTACTCAAACATGCAGTAATGGCGTAATGCAAATGGAATGTTTACTCGTAAAATGGACGGATAAACAACTTGAATGGGAATTTTTATACAATCAAATAGAAGGATTTACCTACGAAAAAGGATTTGAATACGAACTGCTTGTTGAAACGAAAACGGTTCAAAATCCGCCAGCTGATGGTTCGTCTGTTTCCTACAAATTGGTGCGTGAAGTTTCAAAGAAGAAAATAGATCAAATTGCCGACAACAGCCAGAATTCGTTGGATTGGGCAGGTACTTATGTTGGTTTATTGCCTTGCGCGGATTGTGAGGGGATTTTGACAAACATCACGTTAAAATCAGATGGATCGTATCAAAAAACGGAAGTTTACAACGGCAAAGGAGAGAAAATGTTTATTGAAAGCGGTACATTTACGTGGTACGATGCGGGATCAAAAATTCGATTGAATACAAACCAAATGTACCAAGTGGGAGAAAATCAACTTATTCATTTAGATCAAGAAGGAAACAAACCTACAGGCGATTTGGCGTTGCATAATGTGTTAAATAAGCAAACAGAAACCCCGATTGCATCGAGTCCGATTGAGAACAAAAAATGGATTTTGACGCAATTTCAAGGAAGTGAGATTCCGTATAATGCAACAGAAAATTTCATCGTATTTGACGCATCTACCAAACAAATGAGTACGAAGGTCGGCTGTAATTCCATCAGTGGAACTTATCAAATTGTCGGCGAATTGGGATTAAAATTTGAATCGATGCTTTCCACGTTGATGGCTTGTCCTAACAATAACCTAGAAGATGAATACACAGAAGCGTTGCGAACCGTAGATAATTTCACAACCGATGGCGAATTTCTGCATTTGAATCGTGCACGGATGATTGTAGCAAGTTTCAAAATCTTGAAATAATTCAGTGCAACCACACCAATCAGTTCTGAAAATTGTATTTTTGAGCGAAGGAAAAATTAAGTTACGCGACCCGAAATGAATAAAGATTTAATTCTACGCGAAAAATTAGCGCTTCAGCGCACAATCCTTGCCAATCAATCGATATTTTTAGATTTTGTACGCACTTCGATGTATTTTTTGGTTGCGGGAATTAGTATCATCAATTTAACGACATTTCGATATAAATTTGCGGTAGAATGCGTTTTCATTGGTGTATCTATCGTCTTATTTGCGGTCGGTATTGTCAATTTCCAACGACAAAAAACGAAAATTTCGACGAGTGAAAGACATATTGGAGATTACAAAGACGAGTATCTTACTCCAACGAAGTAGATCAAATCGATTTTAGGTTGGCAACCATCAAAGGTCTGGCTAACAAAAGAAACTGAACGAATTCAAAACTAAAATGGAAGAAAAAAGAAGCGGCGAAACGTTTGAAAACGAAAATTTTGAAATCACCGACAAAAAACGCGTATTAAAAGTGTTTAAAAACGAAAGCTTTAGACCATTAAAAACGAGGTAAAATCTTTTTTAACCAAGTGTTAGTAACATCACACTGAATTTAATATTTTTCGCTATGCAATTCGAAACAATAGAATCAAATCGCTTGATTTTAAAAAAAATTGACTCCTGAGGTTATGAATTTTATGTTCACCAACCACAATGAACATGAAATCAAATCAATTTTGGGAATTCCGTCTGAAAAAGCGTTTCAAAAAGAAAAAGATAAATTTGAGTCGGGATACACAACGTTTAACCGTAGTTTTGAATTTTTTTTGATCTTCGAAAAACAAGTTGAACAAATAATTGGAAGTTGCGGATTTCACACCTGGATAATGGATCACAATCGGGCTGAAATTGGCTAAGCAATCTACGACGACACCTTTAAAAACAAAGGCTACATGACGGAAGCATTGGGACTGGTTTTGAATCATGGGTTTGAAAAAATGCAACTAAATAGGATAGAAGCATACGTTTCACCCAACAATTTCCCATCGCTTAGCTTACTAACGCGCTTTAATTTTATAGAGGAAGGAACTCTTAAGCGTCATTATTTTACAAATGGAATTTATGAGGATTCAATTTTGTTGGCTAAACTTGCAGAATCGAATTTTAATTGAACCAAACAGCGTTAAAACTGTAGTCACATAGATGAAACTAATTTTGTCGATTTTTTTGATCGTATTCACGTATATGTTACGTGCTCAGGTTCAGGTTGTACGCGATCCAATCGCTTGTGCGTACGGTTTGAAAAACAATTTAAATCAATGGGTTGTACCGGCTGAATACCAGCAACTTTTGCTCCTCGAACCCGGTATTTATGCATGTCAAGTGGGCGAGAAATGGGGGATTTTAAAATCGGATGGAAAAATCTACTTGAAGCCAATTTACAAACAAATAAGTGTTTTTAATCCTGGACTTTTTTTGGTGGTTGAAGAAAAACAGAATGACCAGGGTGTGGTGCGAAAGACCGGAATTCTAAATGCATCCTGCCAATGGGTGTTTGAACCTGAATACGAATCGATTCAACGGATGCAAGATCAATCTTTTGTGTTGGTGAGACTGTCAACCAAGCTGCCGAATACAAAAATGTATCAAACGAGTATTGCGGATGTCGATGGTAAACTCCAATTTCCATTTCTAGATGGAATCATGGTCAATTCGTTTTACAAAAAACCGGTCTATTTAATTGGAAATTCGTTAATCGGGTCGTATACCGTTTCCGGAAATGTACGTTTAATTCAAGCCAATGGCGAGCCTGTTTCGTCGGAATCGTACGATATGGGAATGCCCTGCGGTGAGAATTTTGTGGTGATTCGAAACCGTCAATACGGTCTAATTGATGCACAAGGAAAAACGCTTGTCGAACCTCAGTTTACTTTCGACTTTCAGTCGCATGATTACCAAAATCCGATCCCTTGTCTTCACGGAACAAATCAAATGCAATTTATAGAAAATACGAAACGAGGAATACTAAATGGGTCGTGGGAAGTTATTGTTCCCGCAAATTACGACCAAATCAATCCGATCTATTCAGGTCATGCAAAGCATACAATTGCGAGCTATATCGCGCAGCACAGTGATACAAAACAGTTTCATTTATTGGATGCCACTGGGAAATTAATCGTTGAATCGGACACAATTGTAACGCGCGCCATTCCGATTCCAAAAACATCGCTGTATGAACAAGATCAATTCAAGGTGTTTTTCTGTGTTGGAGAACGAATAAATGAGCAGATTGCCTGGGGAATCCTCGACCACAATGCCAACGAAATCGTATCGAAAAAATACACTACGATTATCATCAGCGATGATTTTACCGCGCTTTTAATCCAATCAACATCCGATCTAAAGAGTCCTAAAGTCACACTCTTCGATTTGAGTGCCAGTAGTCCGACAAAAGAAAAACAAGCCAAATTAATGCACAAAAGCGATTTGATGTATCTGTTTGAAGTGGAACAAAAAATATACCCATTGATGTATAATCCAACCAATGCATCGTGGGAATTCTTTTCGTATCAAACAAATGCTGGAGTTAATTACGGTGATTTGACATTGATTTCGAGCAACAAAGGTGCTTTAATTGTGAATCGAAAAACAAATGAAGTCCAACAAGTGCGGAGTATCGACATCCACAGTGGTCAATTTCCCAGCGTTCAAACGGAAGATGGTTTCAATTTAATCCATCAAAAAAAGGGATTTTTATTTGCTAAAAATAAAATCAGCATCAATCAACAATTTGCGAGTATTAATCGCATTTGGGCACAAAATCCGAACGGAAAATGGGGGCTTTACGATACGTTGGGTAACTGGAGAATCCCAATTGAATTTGATGCAATCTCGTATTATTGGGACACGATGATTGCGCAAACCAATTCTAAAAAAGGTCTTTTAAATATGGATGGACAATGGATCTTCCCACCCGTTTTTGAAGATCTTTTTCCGGTGACGAAATCAATTTATGTTGGGATTACGAGTACCCGCAAAATAGCCGTTTTAGATAGTCGAACACCGCGCTCTACGATCGATTCATCTTACACAAGCTTTAAGCCATTGGTGTTTAAATCGCAAGCGAATATTTTTTATTATGCGCTCGAAAAAAATGGAGTTACCACGTGTTTTGACCAACACAAAAAACCATTGAACTTGACTGAGAAACAGATTTGGATCGCCAATTGGACAGCGCCACGAGAAACGGATTATGCGTTGTCCTTGGAATGTAGTTCAACGCTTTTGCCGTTTTTGAATCCATTGACCACGCAAATCTATAATAAAATAAAACCTTTTCATGCAGCCGACTATCTAACGTCAACGCATGTTGTTCTGAATGGAATTCGCGGAAAAGGGTTACACAATTGGTTCAATTTTTCCGTTGTCCATGCTTCGCCAAGCACAGCAAGTATCAAGATATCGAAGAGCGACAGACAACTCCGAGAAGATTATAGTAAGCATCCTCAAATCGTTTCGGACATGTCTGTTTTTGAAACTCACAACTGGATTCTCAAGCAAGGGAAATGGCAAGAAATAGCGTTCAATGAGCTGTTCAACACGTCGAATGCAAGCTATCGACAACAAATTTTGGAGGCAATACAGAATCGTCCCGAGTTGAAAATCGATTGCAACCAACCCGATTATTTGTTTTCGGGTGCATCTCACTTTTCGTTTGACCCGACAGGAATCAAATTGTATTTTTTCGTCGGTTCATCGCAAGCATTTGAACTGCTGCTTTCCCGTGCACAACTCGCAAAAATTGGTTCGGCGGCATGGATCGTTCCATTATTGTAACTTCATTTATCGAACGGAAAATCAACCATTTTGGAAGTTTAACGTTCTTCCTTTATCGGCGTAGAATCGTTGCGTCAATAAAAAATGCGTATGAAAATTAGTTCAATTCTATTTATCGTTTCATTGATATACTTCGCTGCATGTTCAGCTCAAACCACACATTCATCGATTCAACCAACAGCGGATCAAATTGACGCAGCGGGAGATACCGTGCAGAAACTAGGGAAGCATTTATGGTACATCTTTCAAGATTCGAAAGGCAACTATTGGTTTGCAAGTAACGGCGAAGGGGTTTATCGATACGATGGGAAATACATTCTCCGCTACACGAAAAAAGAGGGATTGAGCAGCGATAGTATCCGCCAAATACAGGAAGATCGATTTGGGAATATCTATTTTTCTACATTGCAGGGAATCAACAAATTCGATGGATCGCGAATTACCAGTTTGCACGCAATCCCCTCTGACGATTGGAAGTTGGAAGACGACGACATGTGGTTTTATATGCTCGGTAAAACGAATGAAGTGGGTCCGTATCGCTACGACGGTAAGCACCTTTATCAACTGACATTACCGAAGCACTACCTGCATGACGAGTTTATGCAACGCGGAATCAATCCGTTTTTTAGTCCGTACGAAGTGTATTCGATATACAAAGACAAACAAGGAGCGATGTGGTTTGGCACATCCGTATTTGGTGCGTGTCGATTTGACGGGAAATCTCTCAAATGGATGTACGAAACAGATATTACAATCGCGCCGAACGGTGGGAGTTTTGGAATCCGCTCGATTTTGGAGGATTCGAAAGGACGATTTTGGATCTGCAATACAAATCAGCAATTTGAATTTGATTTTTCGCAGTCTGAAAAAAGTGATCGCTTGATCTATAAAAAAACAAAAGGAATACCCGGAGATGCAACGTTTGAAAACGGAAAAACGGCGTTTTACACGCACATGTTTGAACAGCCAAATGGTGATCTGTGGTTTGTTTCGTGGGTCAACGGCGTGTATAAATTCGATGGAAAGACCGTACAAAACTTCAAAGTTATGGACGGAAACGAAACGGCAAGTTTGGTTTCATTGTATCAAGATCATGCAGGCGTATTTTGGGCGGGCTCAACCGATCATGGTGTATTTCGATTCAATGGGATCGCATTTGAGCGATTTAATCCATAGCCAACGGCTTAATTTCATCGAAACAATTTTCTTGAATTTACCGCAATACACTCCGGTAGTTTTGTAGCTTTTAGTACCTTTAGACAAATTCCCGTTGACACACCAT
>SSGT01000150.1 GCA_008017065.1 Crocinitomicaceae bacterium | reverse complement strand
TCTGCGGCGGAAGAAAGTATGCCTGTTTTTTCAGAAGACAGTTTGATATTGTATTTCGTTCGCACATTCGATGAAGAAAATCGTGGAGGAGAGATCGATCAAGACATTTGGTTTTCCAAAAAAGGGAGCAATGGGCAATACGGTAAAAGCGAGCGCTTGACCACGTTGAATAATAAATTAAACAATGCGGTATACGGTGTAAATAGCAAGGGGGATGCAATTTACTTGTTGAATTCATACGACGGAAAAAAAGGGAAGGATCGCGGAATTGCAATTGCACAAAAAAAAGGTGGAAAGTGGCAACAACCGAATGCGTTTAGAATACCAACATTTCAAGTGCAGGGAGATTTCGTAAATTATTATGTCTCCAACGACGAACGTATTATCTTGGCTTCGTATGCTGGACCTGATTCGAAAGGAGAAGAAGATTTATTTGTTCTCCGAAAAACAGCTGCTCAATCATGGTCGAGTCCAATCAATCTCGGAAGCGTTATCAATTCATCTGGTTTTGAAATTTCGCCCTACATGTCTAAAAATTTGGACACCTTGTATTTTTCATCCAACGGTCACGGTGGTTTTGGGGATGCAGACATTTTTTATTCAGTGCGCTTGGATGATTCGTGGACGAATTGGTCGAAACCGATCAACTTGGGAGAGAAAATAAATTCGCCCAAATTTGATGCATATTTGATTTTTGCCGACGGACAGTTTTATTGGTCAAGTAACCGAAGTGGTGAAAAAAGTGATTTGTATTATTCAAGACGTCTCGCTCCTCCACCCATTCAACTAACGGCCAAAGCAATTGTTGTTAACGATTTAGTAAATGGAAATTCGATCGATCTAACCGCGGATGGTGGCGGAGGAAATTTGCATTACGCTTGGAGTAATGGGGATACCGTTCAAGATCCTCAAAAACTTGCCCCCGGTTTGTATGCGGTAACCGTGACAGATGATTTTGGACAAAAAGCAACCACCGAAGTTGAAATTAAAATCCCACCAGCGGAAACGTTTAAATCAAAATCAACGGATGAGAATCCCAACTTGGTGAGCTACGAAAATGAACGAGAGGCGGAATTGAACAAAGAACTAAACAACAACATTATCTTTTTTGACGACAATTCCTCGTATTTCAATCCTGAAAATCGAGTTGTGTTGGCAAAAGTGATTCCGATTTTAAAATCCAAACCAGAGTTGAAGATTTTTGTACAGTCGTATTGCGACAAAAACGGAACGGTGCAGTATAATATTTGGCTTTCCGAAAAACGGATGAACCGCGTTATCGACTATTTGGTTGCAAACGGCATTGAACGAAGTCGAATTGCAGGGAATTTCAAAGGAGAAGCAGAGCCGCTGGTAAATTGTAAAAATTGCAATGAACGGCAATTGCGGTTGAATCGTCGAACCACAATTAAATTTGTTGTTCCGAAGTAATTCGGACGCCCACATACAATTGAAGGAGGTAAATTCGTTTATCTCCTTTTTTTGTGATGGGATTCTAAAGTGTCAGATTGTTACGAGCGGTTATTGTCGTAATAAATAAATCATTAAATTTACCGCACTATAAATTGAAAAATCAGACAGATTTAAAAACAAATTAGTTAAAATGAAAAAAATCAAAATTTTCGCATTGTTGACTTTACTTTTTGTAAACTCATTTGCCAAAGCAGACGAAGGAATGTGGTTACCATTCATGTTGGGTAGAAACTACGAAGACATGAAAAAGCACGGGTTGAAATTGACACCGGAGCAATTATACTCGCTTAACAAATCTTCGTTGAAAGATGCCGTTATTTCATTTGGTGGTTTTTGTACCGGTGAAATTATCTCTAAAAAAGGAATGGTTTTGACAAACCACCACTGTGGATACGATGCGATTGCTGATGCTTCGACACCTGAAAAAAATTATTTAGACAATGGTTTTTGGGCGAAGAGTTTGTCGGAAGAAATCCCGGTTCCTGGGTTGACGGCAACATTTATCATTCGTATTGAAGATGTTTCTAAGACAATCAATAAAGAATTGAATGAGTCGATGACACTTGAACAACGTGCTGCGAAGATTGCTGAAATTTCTAAAACGCTCGAAAAACAAGCAGTAGAAGGTACGCATTACGAAGCGTTTGTACGTGATTTTTACGACGGAAATGAGTTTTATTTATTCGTCAAAGAAACGTTTACCGACGTGCGTTTGATTGGAACTCCTCCGCAATCCGCAGGGAAATTTGGTGGTGATACAGACAACTGGATGTGGCCACGTCACACGGCTGATTTTTCCATGTTTAGAATTTATGCAGGTGCAGACAACAAGCCTTCCAAATACAATGCATCCAATGTACCGTTGACTCCAAGACACAGTTTGCCAATCTCATTGAAAGGTGTTCAAAAAGACGATTACGCGATGGTGATGGGATTCCCTGGACGAACAAATCGTTTTTTAACGTCGTATGGAGTTGAGCAAGCTATTTCAATCGAGCAACCAAAAATTGTTGACGTGCGCGCTAAGAAGTTGGAAGTGATGAAAAAATACATGGACAAGGACGTTGCGGTGCGTTTGAAATACTCTTCAAAATATGCGCAAGTAGCTAATTATTGGAAGTATTTTATCGGACAAACAACGCAATTGAAAAACAACGGTGTTGCTGACAAAAAGCGCAAAATTGAAGAAGAATTTTTGAAATACAGCAAAGGAAAGTCGCAGTATGATAATATTTTGAAAGATATCGAGGAAGCGTACAAAGCGATGGATGGAGTTATTTTCCTAAAAGTTTATCAAAGCGAATTTATCCGTCAGGTGGACATCAACTCAGTTGTTTACACATTGAAAGTCGCCGCAGATCAAGAAGCAAAAGGAAATGCCGATCGTGCGAAACAAATCAGAGATGCAGCATTCGAGCAAGGAAAAGCATTGTTTACTGAGAAATCGATGGACATTGAATTGGAAACCTTGGAAGAAGTCTTGAAAATGTATTTGAAAGATATTCCAATGAATCAGCGTGTTGGAATTGCTCGATCTTTGGATGAGAAAGGTGTTCAGTCGTTTATGGCGCGTGTGAAAGCATATTCAATTTTCACTTCAAAAGCGCGTTTTGATGCGTTTGCTTCAAACTACAATACACAAACGTTGAAAACCGATCCCTTGTTTATTTTGATTAAAGACTTGGACGATGCTTACGTAAAAGCAGTTTCTGAAGTTTCTGTTAAACAAGCAGGAGAAAAGTTGCAGCGTGCGAATCGTTTGTTTGTGCAAGCTGTACGTGAAATGCAACCAAATAAGAAGTTCTATCCAAACGCAAACTCAACGATGCGATTGACGTATGGAAATGTATTACCATACACAACCAACGAAGGTAAAAAATATGATTTCGTATCCAACATTGATGAAATGATGGCGAAAGAAGATCCAACTAACCCAGAGTTTGTGATTGATGCACGTATCAAAGAAATGTGGTCTAAAAAAGACTATGGAAGATATGCGAACGAAAAAGGTCAATTGATCGTTAACTTCATCTCGAACAACGATATTACGGGAGGAAATTCAGGTTCGCCTGTAATCAATGGAAAAGGAGAATTGATTGGTACTGCTTTCGATGGTAACTGGGAAGCAATGTCTGGTGATATTTACTTCGAACCAAATATTCAACGTACGATTTCGCTTGATGTCCGCTACACGTTGTGGTTGATCGACAAATGTTATGGTGCAACCAACTTGATTGAAGAAATGAACTTGGTGAAATAAGCCAACTTGCAGAAGTTTGAAAGGCTGTTTGATTTGTTTCAAACAGCCTTTTGTTTTTTCAAGAAATCACCGTGAAGTACTTTTCAATCGAAATGTGAATAAATTGTGAAAAGATTAGAAAATCGATACCGCTAGTCCTGAAAAAAACACTAATTTTGTATTTTCCCTAAAGGAATGTTGACACAAGAATTACAAACGACGGTAAAAAACATTTTTTCGGCATATCTCGAACAAAATGGGCACAGGAAGACACCTGAACGCTTTGCTATACTCGCTGAAATTTATAACTACGAAGGTCATTTCGACATCGAATCGTTGTATGTTAAAATGAAAAATCAAAATTACCGTGTTTCCAGAGCAACGTTGTATAATACAATTGAGCTGTTGTTGGCGTGTAACTTGGTTCGAAAACATCAATTTGGCAAGAACATCGCGCAATTTGAAAAATCACACGGCTCAAAGCAGCACGACCACGTGATCATTACCGATACGGGAGAAGTAATTGAGTTTTGTGACCCACGAATTCAACAGATAAAAGCCACAATCGAAGAAGTTTTTGGTGTGAAAATTCAGCATCATTCACTCTATTTTTACGGCGTCAAAGGAAATTCAACTGAAGATACAATCGCGTGAGTTTTAAATTCGAAATAACAAACAATGCTTCTGCATTGATTTTTTCAATTGGTGGAAAAATCAATAGCTCGGAAGATACGGAGGGGTTGTTGACGCAATTGGAGCGCGAATTGAAAAATCAAAAAAAGCAATTTCTTTTTGAGGTTTCCAACTTAGAGTACATTACTAGTACGGGGTTGAATTTCTTTATCCGATCGTTGACTCGAATTCGAAACGCAGGAGGTGAGTTGGTGGTATGCAACATGCATGGAACGGTCGAAAAACTATTCAAAATTTCCAAATTAAACGAAATATTCATAATCTGTCCGACAGTTGAAGAAGGACTTATAAAAATAAATGCACAACAAGCATGAAAGTAGATGTATTATTGGGCCTACAATGGGGCGACGAAGGAAAAGGTAAAATTGTGGATGTTTTGACGCCAAATTACGAGATTATTGCTCGTTTTCAAGGTGGACCAAACGCAGGTCATACGCTGGAGTTTGAAGGAATCAAACACGTTTTGCACACAATTCCTTCTGGAATTTTCAGAAAAGATGCATTGAATCTGATTGGAAATGGTGTTGTAATTGATCCTGTGGTTTTTCAAAAAGAAATTGAGAAATTGGCGCCATTTAATTTAGACTTGAAAAAAACATTGCTCATTTCTAAAAAAGCGCACCTGATTATCCCAACACACCGTTTGCTTGATGCTGCATCTGAAACGTCGAAAGGGAAAAATAAAATCGGTTCAACCTTGAAGGGAATCGGACCAACTTACATGGATAAAACTGGTAGAAATGGTCTGCGTATCGGAGATATTTTTGCGCCAAATTTCATGGAGAAATACAACATTTTGGTGGGTAAACACAAAGGAATGTTGAAACATTACGAAGATTTTGAATACAACCTGGAAGCGTTAGAAGCAGAGTTTTTTGTTGGGATTGACTTGTTGAAGTCATTGACTTGTGTCGATAGCGAACAGTTTATTAACGACGCCCTCAAAGCTGGAAAGCGAATCCTTGCTGAAGGTGCGCAAGGTACGATGTTGGATATTGATTTTGGTACGTATCCGTTTGTTACTTCATCCAATACGGTGACTGCAGGTACGTGTACAGGTTTGGGAATAGCACCAACAAAAATCGGAAATGTAATTGGGATTTTCAAAGCGTATTGCACCCGTGTCGGAAGCGGACCTTTCCCAACTGAATTGTTGGATGAAGTCGGTGAACAAATCCGTCAAGAAGGGCGCGAGTTTGGTTCAACTACCGGAAGACCAAGAAGATGTGGTTGGGTGGATTTGCCAGCGATGAAATATGCGATTATGATCAATGGTGTAACCGAACTTTCGATGATGAAAGCAGACGTGTTGAGTTGCTTCGAAAAAATCAAGGTTTGTACCCATTATGAAATAAATGGCGAGGTTGTTGATTACCTTCCGTTTGATATAAATGACGTGGAAGTAAAACCAATTTATGAAGAATTGGAGGGATGGAATTGCGATTTGACACAGTTACAGTCGTTTGAAGAAGCTCCGCAAGCACTGAAAGACTACGTTCTTTATCTCGAGAAAGCATTAGAAGTTCCAATTACAGTTGTTTCTGTTGGACCGGATAGAAACCAAACATTAAGTAACAAAAAATAAAAAGTGAATCTTTTTTCCAAAATATCTAAAATTGCGCTTCATCTGAGCGCAATTTTTTTGTTCTCAATCGCCAGTTGGGGACAAAAAGATGTGTTGGAATTATTGCCGGGTGCGTATAAGTTGATTTACAATGAATCAAACGGTGCGCAACGACTCGTGGGAGGAGGTGTTAGTTTCGTTTACCAAGGAAGTACCATGTTTTGCGATTCAGCGTATTACTTCGATAAATTGAAGTTGATCAAAGCATACGGAAATGTACATTTGAATAGTCGCGACACATTGAATTTATTTTGTGATTCAATGCATTACAACGGAAAAACGAAACAAGCGAAACTGTTTGGCAATGTGCGGGCGCGCGATCGTGAATACAAAATTTCGACCGATACCTTGGAATACGATGCCAAAAAGCGCGTAGGAATTTACCGTTACGGAGGTCGCGTAGAAAACATTTTGAGTAACGAAATGTTGACGAGTCGCGTCGGCTATTTTTATCCAGATACAAAGAATTTTTTCTTCAGTGGAAAGGTCAATTACCGCAGCGACAGTTTAAAAATGACCACGGATACCTTGCGTTATCAGTACCTAAAAAAAATCATTTATTTTTACGGACCAACGACCATCTTGGCTAAAAATGCGACGATGAAATGTGATCGCGGTTGGTATCATACGGAGACAGATGAAACCAGTTTGATCAAAAATGCTTCTGTCGTCAAGGAAGGGAAGTTCATTCGCGGCGATACGTTGTACGTGAATCCGGTGCAAGCCATCTCGCGTGGTCGGGGACATGTTTTTTACCAAGACACCGCCAGTAGAATAAGTTTTAAAGGCGATCGCGCCTATTTTTCGGACAAATCACGATTTGGATTCCTGACAGGAAATGCATTGGGAATGTATGCGTTGAAAAAAGACACGTTATTTATTCACGCCGATACGCTTTTTAGCTACCAAGATAGCACCAACCACTTGAAACGAATTCGGGGCAACTACGATGTTCGATTTTTTAGTTCGGATTTCCAAGGAATCTGTGATAGTTTGAGTTTTGAAAAAGCAACAGGGAAGCTTGAAATGTACGAATCTCCGATTGTTTGGAGTAAAAATGCCGAGTTGAAAGCCAATTTCATGGTAGTTACTTTGCGAGACACCTTGATTGAGCAAGTCCAATTGTTTGCCAAATCAAGTGCGATCATGGCGATTGATTCCGGGAGTTTGTTCAACCAAGTTGCAGGAAAAGACATGATAGCGTATTTC
>SSGT01000080.1 GCA_008017065.1 Crocinitomicaceae bacterium | reverse complement strand
CTATTTTTGAGTGTAGCGAGTTAAGGGAAGCTTACCTCACAAAGAATATAAAACTAAAGGACCATTGAGCGACGCCAATAGAAGGAGAAGCCATTTAGTATTTCAAGATATATATTAGTTGTTGCTCAAAGAATATCAACCACTTACCGATAGATTAAAAACATCCCAAAACAAAAAAAAGGAACCACAGCTTCACCTGCAATTCCTTTAAATTCGTCGTTCTTTTAAAATTGGGTATTTTACACAATGCGTAAAATAAATCGAAAACTTCTGCCTGATTACGTCCAATCAGTAGTGCAAAAGTGGAATTCCGTAACGTCGTTTGTGCAATCGCTCCTGTCGGGCAGGCTCGCGCTGTACACGCACATTGTTAGTGGAGTCGGAGGGGATCGAACCCTCGTCCAAACAAAGAATCAGCAAGCTTTCTACATGTTTATTTCTTGATTGATTTTCGATTGTGAAACGGACAAGAACACCCAAGTTCACAACTTAGATTCTGTGATTTCGCAGGAGCTTAGAATCGTCACTCCAACTAGCCCAAAAGGATGAACTCCCGTGAATCAGAACGAATGGGCAGCGTTCTGAAGAGAGTACTTGTCAGGGCTACTATACTTCACCGAGATTAAGCCAATTAACATTCAGTTAATTAAGCAGCAAGTGCGTATGACGTGTTGTCAATTATTGTTCGAGACAGGATATTAAAGAGCTCCACCTCAACGCTCTACATGCTTACACTTGACAATCGCATTTGCTGTCAAATCCAATACGACCCCAAAGAACTGCTACAAAGTTACGCAATTTATTCGGTTTTTGGATACGATTCCGAATTTACGTTTTTCCGATTGGAAATCTGTAATTGACCGAATACATAACACCGCTCGCAAAGGGCGCACCGTAATAGCGGTAATTTTGAATTTTGAAACTGAGCGCACCGATTTGAACGGTAAAATACCAACCGCCCAAGAATCCTGGCTTTACAACGCGTGGATCAATGAATTTGTCCGCGAACAGCGGGTCTTTGGTAGCGAGGAGTTGATCGTACTTACTAGCCGCACTCGTGTCGCTGAACGCTTGTCCCCACGAGAAATGTGTCCCTAAGGAAAACCCTGCGGTTGCAGAAAAATACGAAGTCGCTTGGGTTTTATCCACCGTTATTCCAAAGGGAATCAAAAAAACCGGTGAGACATCAAAACCAATGTCTGCGTATAAGTTGACCGTATTCAGCGTTCCTTTTCCGAAAGTGGTACCGCGTTCGAGTTTCTTTCTAAATTTTCCTTCCTCTTTGTCTTTGATCACAAGTTCGCTGCCGTGTCCTACTTTTCCACCCTCGAGGTTCAATCCAAAGTCGAACGCACCTGCTCGACCTTGCGCTACCATGCCGACGAGGTATCCCGGAGAGATGTATGGATCTTTCGCTGGACTGGTAAACGCGATTTTAGGACCGATTCCAACGTGCGGGCCAATGTCTTGAATTCCGATTGTCGTATTACTGACGGTCACATTTCCGGAGTAATAGGTTGTGTACACATCCACCGTTCCCGTACTTCGGTATTCTCGGTTGACCGTGGTGGTAGAGGTCACGTTGCTCATCGTGGCTTGTGTGGCATTGACGGATACGAGATTGGGATTGAAGAGCTGTTTGAGTCCATCGAAACGAAGGGTTACTGTTGGATAAAATGAAATTCCTTTGTACAACTCGTCGCGATTACCGGTGTAAATACCTGCATTCATATCGAAGGTAAAATCAACCGAGAGGTAGGGGAAACGTAGGCGGTAACCTGGACTCGCGTTGAGGAAAAGAATTCGATCCCGATCGCCCTGATAATTGGTTGAATCTCTCATTCCAAAGGCACCCAACGAAACTCCCAAAATCGGATGACCTCTGAAAATGCGGTTGTAACTTTTTTGCGCACCAAAATTCATAAAGTTGAGCGGAATGTTGGCTCCCATCGAAAAAAGGTAACCGTACTCTTTAGAAAGTGGAAGAAGCGAAGGTGCATCGGTTTCGATTCCGAAATTGGAAAGTTCGCCAAAGGCAAGTTTCATTTCAAATACGTCGGTCAGCATATTGACCCCAAGCCATGGCTTTTGCGCGTAGACATTGGTTCCGAGTTGCGGGCGAAACGCCATAAACCCAATTCCGCTGTGGTTTTTATCCAGTTTAAATTGGTTTTTTCGGTAATTGAGTCTCATTTCCTTTCGGATAGCTGTTGAATCTACTTGGGAAAATAAAGGCGCCACTTGCAAAAAAGTGACCAAAAACCAAATCGTTACGAAGTAAAATTTCATCCTTATGCTTTTTGCAAAATTCTCTACTTTTCAACGCGATGGAAATACGGCAAATGACGTAAAATAAAAAAAGTCCGGCGAAAACCGAACTTTTGACATGTACATGAGCTGTACAAATAGGTATTTAATTTTTAATAATCATCGTCGTCGTCGTAGTCAAAACGCGGTTTTTTACCACTTTTTTTATACGCTTCCATTTTGTGCGTTTTTGGTTTTGGCTCCGATTTCTTACTCATCGGCGCTTCTTTCTTTCTTCCTTCCGACTTGATGTTTTCAGTTGGAACGAATGGATTAAACGCAACCGGTGGATCTACTTTCTTGTATTCACTTTGAAATGGCTTGTCTGAAGGACGGGAAAACGGTTTTCTCTCTCCTGAAAACTCTCTTTTCGGACCGTTGAAATCGCGTTTAGGGCGATTGTCTTCGCGGTTTTCAGCTTGTTTTACTGCAATTTCTCTGCCGTGCATGGTAGAACCATCCAAGGATTTAATTGCGTTTTGAGCTTCGTCGTCGTTTTCCATTTCGATAAACGCAAAACCTTTCGATTTTCCCGTTTCTTTATCCATGGCAAGCGAAGCTTTATTCACTTGTCCGAATTGCTCGAAAGCACTTTTTAATTCTTCTTGAGTTACGCCGTAATCTAATCTGGCAACAAAAATATTCGTCATATATGTTTTAAAATAAGGGATTTGTACCCTTAACTTGTTTTTGCAACTTATCTTAAATCAAACTTTCTGCATCGAAAGTAATAAAATTTTATTTGTTCAGCAAAAGTACCGAAAAAAAAAGGTGAAATCAGATTAAAAGCAAATAACTATCTTCGTATTCCAAAAAAACATTGCATGAGTCCACTAGTAATTGCTTCGGTACTAATTTCTTATTTTGTGCTGCTGATTTTTATCGCGTATTTCACTTCTAAAAATGCGACTTCAGAGACTTTTTTCTCAGGAAACAAAGAGAGCAAATGGTACTTAGTGGCTTTTGGAATGATTGGTACTTCACTTTCGGGTGTGACGTTTATTTCAGTTCCCGGTGCGGTCGGTGATGGCGGATTTTATTATTACCAGTTGGTACTCGGATTCTTTTTGGGCTACTTCGTGGTTGCTTACGTTTTACTCCCCTTGTATTACAAGTACAAACTGACTTCCATTTACCGATTTTTGGAGTATCGGCTTGGATTTACGGCCTACCAATGGGGCGCAGGATATTTTATTTTATCGCGTACGCTGGGTGCAACTGTTCGCTTGTATTTGGTAATCAATGTGATGCAGGTTTTTGTGTTGGATGAACTTGGTGTTCCATTTTGGATGACAACCTTGTTGATCATGATTATGATTTTGGTTTACACGTTTAAGGGCGGTGTGAAAACGATTGTGTGGACCGATACCCTGCAAACATTTTTCATGTTGCTGGCGTTGGTTGTGTGCATTTTTTCGATTCAGCAAGCGCTCGATTGGAATTGGTCAACAATTTGGAAAGCGATGGAAGATCAAGGCATGACGAAGTTATGGAGCACCGACCCTGATCGAAAGGATTATTTCTTAAAACATGTGTTGGGAGGAGCATTCATCACGATAACGATGACAGGATTGGATCAAGAAATGATGCAAAAAAACATCAGTGTGAAAACCTTGAAAGACGCACAAAAAAACATCGTAACGTTCAGCTTTGTATTGTTGTTGGTCAACGCGTTGTTCTTGCTGTTGGGAGGAATTTTGTACGTGTTTGCCAATCAAAATGGGTTGGCTTTCAAACCCGATGATTTGTTTCCTTCGATCGTGCAACAACACTTGCCTCAAGGTATCTTTTTAATTTTTATTGTCGGTTTGATTTCTGCCTTGTTTCCTTCTGTGGATGGAGCGATCACTGCACTCACGTCCTCGTTTTGTATCGATATTCTTGGTTTCCATCGACGTGAAGACATGGATGAAAAACGAAAAAATTACCTCCGAAAAATCATTCACATCGGGTTTGCGATTTTGTTTACTTTGTTGGTCTTCTTTTTCAAGGAAATGAACAACAAGAGTATCATCGATTTGGTATTCACAATCGCTGCTTACACGTATGGACCGCTGCTCGGACTTTTTGCTTTTGGGATTTTGACCAAAAAAGCGATTCGCAACGCATTTGTTCCGCTCGTATGTATCCTTGCGCCAGTAATTTGCTATGTGTTGGATCGCAATTCGGTGGAGTGGTTTGGTGGATACAAATTTGGAAATGAAATACTGATTTTGAATGGTGCGTTGACGTTCTTCGGTTTGTATTTGATTTCAAAACCGGGCGAAATTGCTGAAATTTTACCAAAAACTGTTTGATATGAAAATTCTACTTCACGACAATCAATTGCATTTGCGCTTTGCGCCGTTAACGTTGACGCGTCCAGTGGGCAACTTGCGTATGGGAATCTTGACAAATGACGAGCGTTGGAAGCTGTTGGTGCCCGAAGCAACCGTTTATTTCGGAACTGAACCGTATTTGACGACTAAGTTTCCGACGGCGGAAAATGTGGATTTGATCGTCAATGCAGCTGTCATTCCAACTCAAGAACTTGTGGCGAAAGCATTGTCGTTGAATCCGGGAGAAGCACTTTTTTTAGGCTCCACGTGGTTGGTAAAGAAAGGTGCGGATACCGAGAAGCAAATTTCGGTAGAAATGGAATTGATCGTACTTGAAAACCGCTGGGATTTGTTTCAATTGAATGGAAGCGTTTTGAAAGCGGATTTTGATTTGTTGACTTTTGGAAGAAAATCAAAGACGTTGTCAACTTCCAATACCGTGATTGGAGATCCTTCTTTGATTTTCTTGGAAGAAGGCGCATCGGTTGAAGCGTGCATTTTGAACACCAAGGAAGGTCCGATTTATGTCGGTAAAAATGCGGAGATTATGGAAGGATCGGTAGTCAGGGGTCCACTCGCGCTGTGCGAATCAGCAGGATTGAAGTTGGCAACCAAGGTGTATGGACCAACGACATTGGGGCCGCATTGCAAAGTAGGAGGCGAGGTCAACAACGTGATTTTCCAAGCGTATTCCAACAAAGGGCACGACGGATTTTTAGGAAATTCGGTGGTCGGTGAGTGGTGTAATTTGGGTGCGGATACAAATTCGTCCAATTTGAAAAACAACTATAGCAACGTAAGTGCCTATTCTTACGAAACCCAGAAGATTGAAAAGACGGGTGTTCAATTTATGGGACTAATTATGGGCGATCACAGCAAATGTGGAATCAACACGATGTTTAATACAGCAACGGTTGTTGGAGTTTCTGCAAATATTTACGGTGCAGATTTTCCAGATAAAATGATTGAATCGTTTGTGTGGGGAGGCGCTTCTGGTTTTGTTCCGTTTAAATTGGATAAAGCGATCGAAGTGGCTCAAGCAATGATGGCGCGGAGAAAGGTTGAATTCACCGCAGGTGATTTGGCTATTTTTGAGCAGTTGGCGCACAAGAGCGAGTAAAAAGCAGGTCTACAAAATCAAAAAAAGTCCCCGAAATTCAGGGACTTTTTTGCTATTTGATGGGTTCGTTTTCAATCAACCGCGACAAAACGATTTCTTCATCTTCTACATAGGTAATGTTGTTTTTGACTTTCGTTTTTACGCGTTTCAAGGTAACGGTTTGGTCGGGGTTAAACGTGTATGTATATTTTGTCTTGTCGGATTTTTCTTTTCCAATGTACACGGTATTTCCCTCTACCCAATATGATTTTTTTTCTTTCGATTTTCCGTAATCTTCCAAGATAACTAACTTGTCCGCCGCTAGAAAATTGTAGACTTTTTTGGATGGTTTGTAATACTTTTCAAAGCGTTCTTGCACGTTGTTGTTTTCGTATTTGATTTCAATTTTCGAAACCAGTTGCCATTTTCCGAGAAATGGATTGACCATTTTTTTGAGGGAAAAACTCATCAATACAAGGGCAATGATTGCAAAACTCCATGCTGTTTTTTGTTTCATATTCAATTTGTTTTAAGTGTGTATTCGTCGCTTGAGGAAGTGAATGTACTCAATTTCCTTCAAGTTTATTCAATTCCTCTTCCACAAATGTTGCCAAATTTTTCACGTATTCGTCTGAAAAATTGAATTCTATTCCGGCAGTCGCGTATATTTCGGGAATTTGTTTCGTGTACCCAAGCGCCAACGCATCTTTGTATTTTTCGATTGCTTCGTGTACATTGATTTTACTGTTTTTCCACACTGCAAGTGCACCCAATTGGGCAATTCCGTATTCGATGTAGTAAAATGGCACTTCAAACAGATGCAGCTGACGATGCCAAGATCGTGTTTTGAAGGATTCATATCCTGTCCAATCAACCAATCCGGTACCATACGATTGGGTGATTTTTTCCCAACATTGATTTCGCTCTTCTACGGAGTGCATTGGGTTTTCATATATCCAATGTTGGAATTCATCGACGGTTGCAATCCACGGAAGAATTTTTAATATCGTTTCCAATTGTTCTGTTTTGGCACGCTTTAAATCGTCGTCCGACGTAAAAAAGTGATTCCATTGGTCCATACTCAATAATTCCATCGACATCGACGCCAACTCCGCCACTTCCGATGGGAGACTTTTGAAACCTGTGATTTCCAAATCGCGCGACAGAAACGAATGAATCGCGTGACCACCTTCGTGAACCATTGTCACCAAATCCCGCAGGGAGCCAACCGCATTCATGAAAATGAACGGAACACCGATTTCATACAAGGGATAATTGTACCCTCCAGGGGATTTTCCAGCTTTTGATTCCAGATCCAAATGTCCCATTTCCTGCATCGTTTGAATGCAATCGGCAAAGAAAGGATCGATTTCCTGAAACATCGCGATCGTTCCATGCAAGAGTTCATCACCCGTTGCGAAGGGTTTCAACGCAGGTTTTCCAGTTGGGTCGACTTCTAAATTCCACGGTTTTAGTTTTTCAACGCCCAACAAGCGTGCTTGTTTTTGTTGGATTTTTTGTACCAGCGGCACGATATGTTTTCGGATTGATTCATGGAAATTGAAGCAATCTTCTTTGGTGTAATCGAATCGACCTAATTCGACGAATTTGTAGTCTCTGAAATTATCGAAACCAGCATTGATCGCTACTTGATGGCGTTTTTGCACCAGTTTCGTGAATAAATCATCCAATGTTTCGTCGTTGGCAGCGCGTGTTGTTCCAATCAGTTCAAATGCTTCTTTTCGCACGGATTCATCCAATTCTTTCAACAACAAAGAAGCCTTTTGCATGGTCATTTTCTCGCCACGGTATTCAATCATCTGTGCGGCAGTTATTGCGCCATACTGTTGAGACAGTTCACCGATTTCGGCATGTAATGCAACATTTTCAGGATGGAACAGATCGAGTTCTTTTTGTACGCTTCGCAAATAAATACCAAAATCCGTTTGTTGTTTCCATGTTTCAGCGAATGGCGATTGCATCATTTTTTGATTCAACTCGTCTTCCAACACAGCCATTTTGGGTTGGATTTCCGTTACGAAATAGGTGTACGCTTCACTCAAGGCTTGCTCTCGGGTATCGATTGTCATTCGAATGTAGCGCCAAGCAGCGTTTTCTTCAACAACGGCGTCCAATTCGCTTTTATTTTTCAGCCACTGAATAAAATCGGCCTCGGTGGCAATCGGATGGTCTTTCAAACGTTGAAAGTACGGGGCAATTTCGTCCCATGTCTTGAAATTTAAGCCTTCTTCAATAAAATGGCGTTGGGGTGCATTTATTTTCATGCGCAATGGATTAAAACAAAAACGAGGATTGCAATAGAGCGAAACTCAATTACCAATCCTCGTTTTCGAAAGGGTGTTTATTTATTTTCCGCGGCTTGTTCCAGATTTTGGAGCAGCTACTTTTTTCGTACCTGTTGATTTTGCAGTCACTTTTGGTGTTGCAACTTTTTCAGTTGTTTTTTTTGCTGCAGGTGCTTTTTTCGCTGGAGCTTTCTTTTCTGGAGTTTCTACTTTTGCTTCGGTAGCTTCCGTTTCTGCAGTCACGTCAGCAGCAACAGCTTCTGATTGGTTCAATTCACCGGCTTTGTGCAGGAGGTTGTACCACTGAAAAAGTTTTTTGATATCAGAAATGTAGACACGCTCTTGGTCGTAATTGGGCAGAATTTCCAACAAGTATTTTTCCAATACACTTTTGTCATCCTTGTGCGAAGGAGCCAATCCCGCATTTTCTTTTGCGTAGATAGAATCGAAAATAACTTTCAAAGCAACGTCTTCATCTGTAGTGTAAATACTGATATCTTCCAAAGCAGAAATTCGATCAGACGCGTAAGCAGGGAATCGTTTTCTGTCTTCTAAAGATTCAACGATCAAATTGTTTTTTCCTTGAGCGACTACTTTGTATAGGCCTGAACGACCTGAAATTGCTATAATACCTGTAAGATTCATTCTGTAAATTTAATTTGCGCCAAAAATAACAAGTTCTGTGAGTATGGCAATCAATTTCTAATAATTTTAATGTTAAAAACCCGCGCGTTGGATTCGATTTGCAAGAAATAGATTCCCGTTTCGAGCGCCGAGAGGTCGAATTGATTCTGTTGTGGTAGATTCACCGTTACATTCCTTCCTCTGGAATCAAACAAAACGTAGTGAAAATCCAATTCAACTCCTTGTACCTCTACAATTCCAGTCGTTGGATTTGGAAACAATTGAATCATCGCTGCACTTTCGTCCAACTCCGTTGTACCGATCGTGGAAGAATACGGTGCTGAAAAGGAAGTACATCCGTCGGATCCAGCAACGGAAACCGTGTACACTCCTCCTTGAGAGATAACCAAGGTTTGGTTTGTTGCGCCCGGAATCGTATCGCCATTGAAATACCATTGATAATTGGGTGATGTTGATGCAAACAAAGTAGTTCCATTTGGAGCAATCAACGGTACAGGTGGGATCGTGCCTTGCGGTACCACTTGCGTTAGCTGTGTTTGGCAATTCCCGTTAAAGTAAATCGTTGCACTGTAGGTTCCTGGTGACGAAACGATCAATGGATTGGCAGTAACACCTGTCGACCAATGGACTGAATCGATCGTTGTACCTGCAACTGCTGTCAACGGTAACGGATTTGCGCAATAAACCGCAGATCCATCGATTCTACCACCGTTGAGCAAGGTGTTCAACGCATCTGCTTTCCCGTATCCAAAGCCAAAATTTGGAGTGATGCCTGTGTGAACATCCGTTACTGCGTTGTTCAGCAAATCGCGTTTGAAATCGGCATAGGTGAGTGTGTTGCATTTTTCCAAGTACAACGCAGCAATTCCTGCAACAACGGGCGAAGCCATTGAAGTTCCTCCGTTACCTGCGTGCATTCCGCTTTGATCGATGAGTGAATTGTAGGCAGGATTGTTCAACAGCCAAAACGGAGCTGCTGACAACGAAACATCGCCCGAAGCGGTGATGTCTGGTTTTACAACTCCTAAACGCGAAGGTCCTTTGCTCGAACTGAAACTCAATCGACCAACCAATGCCGGATTTGACGTTGTATAGGGAACACCATTTTTATTGATGAACGTTTGTCTGTTTCGCATGTTTGCAACCGAGATTACTTTTTCGGAACAGTTCCACGAAGAAACAATTGTTTGCAAGGTGTCGGGCATGTTGTAGTTGACAATCGATGGCATCACGGAAGGCGATGGGAGAACCGTTTCAAAATTATTGGCGCCCAACCAAGCACCGCTCCACAAGTCGTATTTTCCAGTTCCAGTGGTGATAAATCGATACAAATAGTTCGTTGAATCAATATCCGCCATCAGTACTTCCATGTGATACAATCCGTTTTGGATTTCGGTGTAGATTTGAATGTTGGACAAGGTATCTCCTGCAGCTGTTTTCAGCACTTCAAAGATCGGTGATCCCAACTGTGCACCCGGACGAAAATTGGTCATGCCACGTAACCCGTAACTTGGTGCAGGTTTGTCGGCTCCAAACGCGTAAGAGATGTTGTGAAAGTCTGCTGAATCTGCCCACAAATCAAAATAGACAGAATTGGGCTGAATCGCACTGGAAGGATTGTTTTTTAACCATACAAAGGACGTGTCGCCTGCTACGTCGCCGTGCACGTGATATTTCCCTTGTGTTCCTGAATTTCCGGCTGCGGAAACAATGATTCTGCCTGGTTTTTCGTCGAGCAAACTTTCCATCAATATCGATGCAGGATCGTTTCCATCGTGTGAACCCAAATAGGTACCTAAACTCAGGTTGACTACTGCAGGCAATCCCAAGGTGTCAGCAACTTTAAAAATATAGTCGCAAGCGTCGGCGATCGTAAGCGTCCAATTGGGCAGGTTGAAATTTGTTTCAACGACGATGATTTTTGAATCGGGTGCCATTCCTTTGTTTTTTCCATTCGCAAGTCCATTCGCAGAACCTGCGCCCGTTACGGTTGTCCCGTGAGCGGTTGATGATTCGGTACTTGTACAAATACCATTCGCAATTTCTGTGGAATCCCATGCTTGGCCATATCCGTAAGGCTGCGGTGTTTGTGCATTTACAGGAAGTGTGTGGTCCCAATACCGAAGTACGCGTGTATGTCCATTGGCATCCTTGAAATCTGGATGCGTCCAGTCCAACCCTTGGTCCACGTAGCCGATGATCACGTTTTTTCCCGTGTATGCTGCGGGTAATCCACCTGTTCCCGCATGCACAAAGTTTACTTTCTGTGTAAAACGAGAAGTGTCGTTGAGCGCTACGGGCGGCGCATATTCGTAATAAAATTGCTTGATGTTTCCGTTCTTTTGCGCTTGGCTCAACAAGGCGGGAGACATGGTTACATAAATCCATTCCTTGGTGATAAACTTGATTGCGACTTTCGCTTGCACTAAAAAATCGATGGTTTTTGCGCCATCGTTTACAATTGCAAAACTGACAGGCGTATTGGGATCTTCTGCAAGTAATTTCTTGAATCGAAAATGCTCCGATTGCGTAAAACTCAAGTTTACAAGCATCAATGTCAACAGAAGTAGTAAATAATTTCTCATTTTTTTATCGTTAATGAAACACAAAGTTACATATAAACGATTCAAAACCTCAGTTGGTTGCAAGTTATTTCACGGACGATCCAATTCAATGACGGGTGGTTCAACCATTCATCCTCGCTCCAAACCAAATCTGCCCGTTTTCCAACCTAAAATGATAAATATGGAATCTATTTCGAAATTTTAAATGATATTTGTGCAAATAACGTGTGATCTAAAAAAGATTCAAAGATTAAAATAGTATGAAAAAACTTGTAGTTAGACTCTCTTTTTCCTTTTTTGCGTTGGGAATTTCCAATGTAGTGGTAGGACAAGTGAATAAAGATGTACTGAATTGGTACAACGGTTCTGGTTCTGGAATGAACACTGAAAAAGCTTACAAAACCCTTAAAAAGAAAAAATCAACTACCGTTATTGTTGCGGTGATTGATTCAGGTATTGATATCGAACACGCGGATTTGAAAGGTAAAATCTGGACGAATACGAAAGAGATCGCAGGAAACGGAATTGACGATGACAACAATGGTTACATCGACGATATCCACGGTTGGAATTTCCTTGGAAATGCAGCTGGTAAAAACCAAGAAAAAGCGCGTTTGGAAAAAACACGTATTTATGCTTCGTTGCGTGACAAGTACGAAAAAATGGAAGCGAGTCAAGTAGCTGCAGCTGATCGTGATGAGTACGAATTGTACAAAAAAGTGCGCAAAGAAGTCAAAGAAGACACCGAAAAATACAAACAAATCTTGGCGCAGTTGGATCAATTGCCAAAAATCATGGAAATGATTCCAGGGATGGTTTCGAACGCAATCGGTAAAACGGAATACACGTTGAAAGATTTGGAAAAATGGAAACCGACTGACCAACAAATGATGCAAGTCAAAGATTTGGCTATTGCGATGAAATCGGGAGAGTTGACACCGGAAGTAATTAAAGAGCAAAAAGACCAATTGTTGAGTTTGGTAGATTACAGTTTGAATCCTGATTTCAATGACCGTGAATTTGTGGGCGATAATCCTGCTGATTTCAATGACGTACGATACGGAAACAACGACGTGGAAGGTCCGGATGCATTGCACGGTACGCACGTTGGTGGAATCATCGGTGCAATTCGTAAAAACAATTTAGGAGGCGACGGAGTGGCAGACAATGTATTATTGATGTCGTTGCGTGCTGTGCCAGATGGTGATGAAGCAGACAAAGATATTGCGTTGGCAATTCGCTATGCAGTAGACAACGGTGCACAAATCATCAACATGTCGTTTGGAAAAGGATATTCTCCTCACCAACGTGAAGTTTTTGAAGCGTTTGAGTATGCAAATTCTAAAGGAGTTTTGTTGATTCACGCTGCGGGTAACGACAACGCAAATTTGGATGAATCTCCAAATTTCCCAGCGGTGAAATATTCGTTCCAAAAAGAAAAATTGGATTTGTTGTTGACAATAGGTGCATCTACGCGTTTTCCAAAAGAAAAATTAGCGGCTGATTTCTCGAACTACGGTCAAACATCGGTAGATGTTTTTGCGCCAGGTCACGACATTTACAACACCGTTCCACAAAGTGAGTACAAAAAATTGAACGGAACTTCGATGGCTGCGCCAATGGTGGCAGGTGTTGCTGCAATGTTGAAGTCGTATTTCCCATCCTTAACGATGAGTCAAATCAAAGACATCATGTTGAAATCAGCGAAATCTTACAAAGGAACGCAACAGTTCAAACCGGGAACAGAGGAGAAGGTAGATTTTGGTACCTTGAGTGTTACTGGAAAAGTAATTGACGTTGCTGCTGCCGTGAAAATGTGCATGGCATTGGAAGCGAAAAAATAATAAAAATGCATATCAAAAATGGTCGTTTCGCAGGAAGCGACCATTTTTTTTGAACTTAAATGTCTATGAAAATCGGAATTTTAACACTGTTAATTGGGTTTACGTTTACTAAAAATCCACCGGTTGCAGAACTGGATACCTTGGTAAACCAATGGCATGTCGATGCAGCGCAAGCCAACTTCGACGCCTATTTTGGTTTCATGTCTGACTCGTTCGTTTTCATCGGTACAGCGCCCAACGAACGTTGGACCAAGAATGAATTTGCAGCGTTTTCAAAACCGTATTTCGACAAAGGAAAAGCGTGGGATTTCAAACCTTCGAACCGGAAATGGAATTTTTCAAAGGACGGAAAAACAGCATGGTTTGACGAAGAATTAGACACGTGGATGCTTGGTTGCAGAGCTACTGGCGTTGTGGAAAAAATCAAAGGAACGTGGAAGATTAGTCACTACGATTTACACGTTTTGATCGAAAATGAGAAAATGACCGATTTTTTAAAACTTCGGAAGTTGAACTAATCGTTGGTATCAATCCCAACGAGGAGCTGTTTCTGGATTTGTTAAGCGTTCGTTGCGATTGAGGGCGAACATCGCGTGCATTTCGTCTTCCGACAATTCAAAATCAAAAATCGAAATGTTTTCCAATTGACGCGCTTTGTTTCCAGATTTTGGAATCACAACGACGTCTTGTTGTTGAATCAACCAACGCAACACAATTTGTCCGACCGTTTTTTGATGTTTTTCAGCGAGTGATTGAAGCAACGCTTCGTGGTCAATATTTCCCAATGCGAGTGGACGATAAGCGGTCAAAAATAACGCATTATCGCGCAGGAAATCCAACATTTTTGTTTGTCCCAAAAACGGATGGTATTCCACTTGATTGCAAACAATCGGTGCAATTTCCAGCGTCGTTTTTAATTGAGCGATTGTGAAATTACTTACACCAATGTGTTTGGCGTATCCTTTTTCTTGGGCTTTCAACAACAATTCCGCGCCACGTTGATTGGTCAATTCGTCGGTAGGCCAATGCAACAACAGCAAGTCCACGTGGTCCGTGCGCAGCTGACGCAAACTGTCCTCTGTTTTAGCCAATAAATCATTGAAATCACTTGGCCAAATTTTCGTCGTAACAAAAATGGAATCGCGATCCATTTGACTCAGGCGAATTGCATTTCCAACTTCTGTTTCGTTGGCATACATTTTGGCGGTATCGATGTGCCGATATCCAACTTCCAGCGCATGTAAAATGGCTTGTTGTCCTTCAGCGTCATTCAATTTATACGTTCCTAAGCCTATTTTAGGAATTTCCAATTTGGTTGTATGCAATGTTTCAGAAGTCATTTCTCAATGTTTTAGACGGTAAAAATACACGCAAAATTGAGTTTGATGTCGGAAAGGATGTTAAAAGTTGTTGTATAATTTTATTCAACTTGACGATTCAAAAATCCAATTATTGAGATGGGAATTCGGTTTTTGCGATACGCATGATTGATTATTCCATCCGAATCACTTTTTGGGTAGATCCATCGCTATAGATGTAAATCAAAAGTTGATTTGAATGTTTGGTTGTTTCTCTTCCCAAAAGATCAATTACTCTGACAACTTGTTGGTTTGATTTCATAGTTTCTTCGGAAGTTCCGGCAACGGTCAATTGATCACAAGCGAAGGAACTAACCGTTAATTTCGATTCTCCCATCGAAGCGAATTTGAATTTTAATTTGATCCATCCATAAAGCGTTTCGGTGGCGGTGTAAACACGAACACCAACATAGCTAAACGAATCATTAAAAAGACCGCCATTACAAGCGTATCCGCACGGATTTGGAACGTTTGATTCCCAAGTTGAAAAATGAACATAGGAATTTGAATCGATCCAATTAGCCGTGTAATCAATGATGGCTAACGAATCAAATGATTGAGTGATTGCAATCGAGGACACGAAAATATCTTCAGTGCAATTGGCGTAACACATTTGTGCAGGACCAGCTGCAACTTGATTGTCGTTAAGCGGTACTACTTTTACATAGTTTCTATCGTACCAGTTTCCTCCGTCGTCATGCGCGAGTATGAATTGGACGTCGAACATTCCATCGTTGTTTAAGTCGATGTTCACCGTGTCACTTGAACTATCATTGTTCTCAATAATGGTTAATTCAAAAGCGGGATTGAAAACGTACTGGTAATCATTTGCATCAAATTGACCCGCGACACAGTGTTGTGCAATTGATAGAGGGAGGAAAGCAAATAGAGAAATAGTTAGCAAAATGAGTTTCATAGAATCGGCTTTATCTGTTTGATCGTTTCCAATGTAACGTTTTTAAATGTGAATTCGTTGGCTACGTTTTTGAAGATTAAAAAAAAATGAAGGTCTTACTTAAGAACTCCTTGGATTTCGATGACTTTTTTTATGACTTCGTTAGTTTCTGTTGTATACTCTATAAATAACTGATTTCCTTGGATCAACATGGTTTCCATTTTACCAAAATTCATCGCTTTTTGGTTTGGAGTAGACACAATCTGTTCTTTTCCTGTTTTCAAATTGTGGAGAATTAATTTTTCAAATTCTTCGTTTCGGAAGTAACCAATCAGCGACGCACTATTGGAGATCCGTTGTGCAAAATCAAATTGCTTTTTGTTTCGATTGTCTGTGAAAACGAACGTTAGCGTGTAGCAAGGTCCGCCACACGATGATCGAATAACGACATATTCATTGGTGCAATCAACGATCGAACTTTTATCGGCCGGAATTTGAATGATTTCGCTTTTGGACGTCGATTTTCCAATCGGATTGATGCGAACAATACACGAATCCATCCCTAGTCGCTTGTCTTCTTCCAACACTGCTGTATAATCCGCATTGTCGCAATGATCGATGAGCACAAGCGGTTGGTTGGGAGAAGCCGAATCAGCAATTTCAACGACCGTTGGGTTCAAATCCCTAACCGTTCCTCGAGTCGATTCTTGACACGAAAAAAACGAAAATGCACAAACGAAGAGTAGGAGCGCGGAGTGGATTCGAAATGTCGTTTTTCTTTTCATGGGCATAGAATGCGTGTTTTTCAAACAAAAATAAGGATAATCTAGCAACACACTTTTACGATGATGGAAAACGAGTTTGATTGATGTTGCAGTTGATTCTGATTCCATTCTATTCGTCTTTGTTCAAACCAATTCCTCCAAAAAATTGCACACGCCAAAATAAATCCTGAATTTTGCAACGTATGAAAACAAAAGTTGAAATTCTTGCTCCGGCAAAAAATCTGTATCAAGGAATGTTTGCCATCAACGCGGGTGCGGATGCGGTGTATATTGGTGCTCCGTTGTATGGCGCGCGTACCAATGCGACCAATTCGCTTGAAGACATTGCGGAATTGGTGAAGTATGCACATTTGTTTAAAGCACAGGTTTTTGTTGTCGTGAACACCATTTTGTACGACCACGAATTGGAGGATTGCAAGAAAATGATTTATCAACTGTACGACATTGGCGTGGATGCCTTGATTATTCAAGATATGGCGATTTTGGAGATGGATTTGCCACCGATTGTGTTGCACGCAAGCACCCAAGCCAACAACCGCGATCCGAAACATGTCAAATTTTTGAAAGATGCAGGAATTCAACGTGTCGTT
Organism: Crocinitomicaceae bacterium; assembly: GCA_008017065.1. Lineage (GTDB taxonomy): Bacteria > Bacteroidota > Bacteroidia > Flavobacteriales_D > Crocinitomicaceae > JAQVCM01. The sequence continues at coordinate 1,889 of SSGT01000080.1, read as the reverse complement.
CTGGCGCGCGAATTGAATTTAGATCAGATTAAAGACATCCACGAAGCGACGGACGTAGAATTAGAATTTTTCGTTTCAGGCGCCTTGTGTGTTTCGTTTAGTGGAAATTGTTACATGAGTATCGCTGGTGGAGAACGTAGTGCGAATCGCGGTTCGTGTGCTCAAAATTGTCGATTGCCGTATAATTTAACGGATGGAACGGGTGCAACCTTGCTTTCGAGTAGTCATTTGTTGTCGATCAAGGATTTGGATTTGAGTGATCAACTTCCAAATTTAATTGAAGTTGGTATCACGTCGTTTAAAATCGAAGGACGCTTGAAAGATTTAGTGTATGTGAAAAACAATGTTTCTTACTTGCGTCAACGTTTAGATGCATTTTTAGAAAACAACGAAAAATTTGTCAAGGCTTCCTCTGGTCGTACGATTTTCAACTTCGAGCCACAAATGGATCGCAGCTTCAACCGCGGCTATACCGATTATTTTGTAAACAAGCGCAAAGAGAAAATCGGTTCGTGGGAAAGTCCAAAATCCAAAGGGCAATATATCGGGAAAGTGACAGAAGTCACTCCAAAAGGTTATTTCATTGAGAATGCCGAAGAATTAAATAACGGTGACGGGTTGTATTTTATCAATCCGAACGGAGAAGCCGATGGCGTGCAGGTAAATGTGATTTTGAACAACTTAGTGATTCCGAATACGTTCAAGGAAATTGAAGTTGGAACGGAAATCTACAGAAATTCAGATGCGGCGTTCAACCGTTTGGTGGAGCGTGAAGATGCAACGATACGCAAAATTGGAGTGAAATTGAATTTTTCTGAAACGGAAACAGGATTTGAATTGCAGGTTGTGGATGAAGACGGTCACACTGCGATTTCTAATTTTGATTTTGAAAAAAATGTTTCTAATAAAGGAGCGCAAAGTACCGACGAAATTAAAAAGAACCTTTCCAAAACTGGAAATACACCGTTTGTGGTGGACGAAATCGAAGTGAATTTTTCGGATTTCTGGTTTTTACCGACTTCAAAAGTCAATGAAATTCGCAGAGAAGTACTCGAAAATTTGGTTGAAGTTCGCATTAAAGAATATCACCGCGAAGAGTATCAAATCACCAAAACGGATCATCCGTATCCAGTAACAGAATTGGATTTCACCTACAATGTTTCCAACAAAATGGCTCGTGATTTTTACAAACGTCATGGCGTTACGGAGATCGAAAAAGCGTTTGAGATTCAATGGGATCCCGGAAAATCGCGCGTGATGACGACCAAGTATTGTGTCAAGTATGAATTGGGTAAATGCGCACGATTTCAACGTGCAACGATGGGCGAGAAGGTCGTTGAGCCATTGACATTGACCCACGGTGAAAATGTGTACAAGTTGAAATTCAACTGCAAACCCTGTGAAATGGAAATTTGGGAGAAAGACGCCGAATTGGAATACATCGACGAGGACGAGCAAATGTGGAAGTAAGCATCGGTCGTTTTTCAACAAACACTGTTGCTGGTATTGCTAATGATTTTCACAATTTGTGAGGATTTAATCTCGAAATTTAACACAAAAAACCTCAATTGTGCAAGCAATCTAAAATTGTTAAAAATTGCTTGCACATTTATAGTGCAAAACCCCAAATTTTGCAGTAAATTTGCGCTCAATTTGTAGGTAAGTTTAATCAAATTGAATCCAAAAAAGCGCATAAAATGCCAAAAAATCAATCAATTAAGTCAGTTTTAATCATTGGAAGTGGACCCATTGTAATCGGTCAAGCATGTGAATTTGATTATGCAGGTTCTCAAGCATCACGCTCGTTGAGAGAAGAAGGTATCGAAGTTACGTTAATCAACTCGAATCCGGCAACTATTATGACCGATAAGGTTGTTGCAGACAATATT
>SSGT01000137.1 GCA_008017065.1 Crocinitomicaceae bacterium | reverse complement strand
TTCCAGTGCCGATGACGCAACCTGCATCAACAACAGCTGTTTCGTGTGCAAAAAAATCTGTCATTTTACAATGTATTTTTCAAAATCGTTGTGTTCTTTTTTGTTTAATTCTTCCGGAGATAAACTTTGGAAATATGCGTATGTCCGTTTTAATCCTTCTGCGCGGTCGATCTTCGGCTCCCAACCTAAGATTGCTCTTGCTTTGGTAATGTCTGGTTGACGTTGTTTTGGATCATTGACAGGCAATTCGTGGTAAACTACTTTTTGCGTCGTTCCGGTTAATTTGATTATTTCTTCGGCAAAATCGCTGATAGTAATTTCATCGGGATTCCCGATATTGACCGGTTCAGCATAGTCGCTCAACAACAAACGGAAAATTCCTTCTACCAAATCGTCGACATAGCAAAACGAACGCGTTTGAGATCCATCACCAAAAATGGTAATATCTTCACCACGCAACGCTTGCCCAATAAATGCGGGCAATACACGTCCGTCGTTCAAGCGCATTCTTGGACCGTAGGTGTTGAATATACGCACAATGCGTGTTTCCAACCCGTGATACGTGTGATACGCCATTGTAATTGCTTCTTGAAAACGTTTTGCTTCGTCGTAAACTCCACGTGGACCAACTGGATTCACATTTCCCCAATATTCCTCTGGTTGCGGGTGAACAGTAGGATCGCCATATACCTCAGAAGTCGAAGCAATCAATACACGTGCGTTTTTCTCTTTGGCCAATCCCAAGCAATTGTGAATTCCCAACGAACCCACTTTTAGGGTTTGGATCGGTATTTTCAAATAATCAATTGGACTTGCAGGAGAAGCAAAATGCAAGATATAATCCAATTTCCCAGGAACATGAATGAATTTGGTTACATCGTGGTTGTAAAATTCAAAATTTTCCAAATGGAAAAGGTGTTCGATATTCTTTAATTGCCCAGTAATGAGGTTATCCATCGCGATAACATGGTAATTTTCTTTGATGAATCGATCACACAAGTGCGACCCCAAAAAACCAGCAGCACCGGTGATTAATATGCGTTTTCTATTTTCCATTTCTATCAATTTATTGCAGCCCTTCCAATACTCGCATAAAAATACCCTTTTTCAGTCATTTCGTCCAATTCGAATAAGTTGCGTCCGTCAAAAATGACTTTGTCTTTTAATAAATTGGATACGCGATTGAAATCTGGATTTCTAAAAATCCCCCATTCGGTGCAAATCACCAGTGCGTCCGCGTTTTCGAGGGCTTCGTATTCGTTATTGGTGTATGCAATTTTATCGCCAATCAAATTGCGCACATTCTTCATTGCTTCTGGATCAAAGGCTGTCACATGCGCTCCTGCTTTTGTTAACTCGTCAATCATATACAAAGCGGGTGCCTCACGAATGTCATCGGTGTCTGGTTTGAAGGCCAATCCCCACATGGCAATTTTTTTTCCGGTTAAATCGCCTCGAAAGAAATTCTTAATTTTCGGAAACAAAATTGTTTTTTGATCTTCATTCACTTTCATCACCGCTTCCAAGATCTCAAAATTGAAATTTTGCTCTTTTCCTGATTTTACAAGTGCTTGTACATCTTTTGGGAAACATGATCCACCGTAGCCAATTCCCGGAAACAAAAATCGCTTTCCGATGCGGTCGTCTGAACCAATTCCGATGCGCACTTTGTCGACATTAGCACCTACCAATTCGCAGAAATTAGCAACTTCGTTCATGAATGTAATTTTGGTCGCTAGAAAAGCATTTGCAGCATATTTCGTCAATTCTGCCGATTTTTCATCCATGAAAATAATTGGATTTCCCTGACGAACGAAGGGTTTGTACAATCCCTCCATGATTTTTTTTGCTTGCTCATCTGACGTTCCGATCACAACGCGGTCGGGCTTCATAAAGTCGTCGACTGCAAATCCTTCGCGCAAAAACTCAGGATTCGAAACTACCGCAAATGGAGCACTGGCATTTTTTGCAATCGCAGCATGTACTTTTTCAGCAGTTCCAACAGGAACAGTACTTTTGTCTACGATAACTTTGTAACTTTTCATCAGTTTCCCCAACTGTTCAGCCACTCCCAAAATGTAGGATAAATCAGCCGATCCATCTTCTCCGGGAGGAGTTGGTAAAGCAAGAAAAATGATTTCTGCATCTTCGATTCCTGAAGCTAAATCTGTTGTAAACGTTAAACGATTTGCTTTGATATTACGCTCAAACAAGACGTCGAGGTGTGGTTCATAAATTGGAATTTCTCCCTTTTTCATGCGCTCCACTTTCGCAGCATCGATATCTACACAAACAACTTTATTTCCAGTTTCAGCAAAACAAGTTCCGGTCACTAATCCGACGTATCCAGTTCCAATAACGGCTATTTTATTCATCTTATTTCTTGTTTACAAATGCAGCAACATGGGCGCAAATGTGGTTCAATTGTTCTTCGTCTAATTCGGTGTGAATTGGCAACGAAAGTACGCGTTTTGTCAACCAATCGGTAACGGGCAATTCTTGGTTTTCACACTTAAATGCTTCAAACATTTTTTGTCTGTGCGCAGGAATTGGATAATAAATCATGGATGGAATTCCGTGTTCAGCCAAGTAAGCGCTCAAACCGTCTCTGTCAATTCCTTCCAATTGCAAGGTGTATTGATGGAAAACATGCTTTGATTTAGGATCGCGATAGGGCGTTGTAATTCCTTCGATTGAAGCAAAGTAATTGTCATAAAAATCAGCCACTTTTCTTCGTGCATCGCAATAGCTATCCAATAGCGGAAGTTTGATTCGAAGAACAGCCGCTTGAATTGAATCCAATCGTGAATTACAACCAACTACCTCATGAACATATTTTACCGTTTGACCGTGATTGGCAATCTTTTTCATGACAGCAGCCAATTCTGAATTGTTGGTACAAAGCGCTCCACCATCTCCATAACAGCCTAAGTTTTTGGAAGGGAAAAACGAAGTCGATCCCACATCTCCAATTGTTCCTGTTTTGGAAATGCGTCCATCTTTGTGGGTATATTCACATCCAATCGCTTGTGCATTGTCTTCCAAGACGTATAAGTTGTGACGTTTTGCAATTTCCATAATCGCATCCATATCGGCTGCCTGTCCGTACAAGTGAACGGGCACAATTGCTTTTGTTTTTGGAGTGATCGCCGCCTCGATTTTCGTTGGATCGATGCAAAATATTGTTGGATCTACGTCCACAAAAATAGGCGTTAATCCCAATAAAGCAATTACTTCTGTCGTTGCTATGTACGTGTATGAAGGTGTAATGACTTCATCCCCCGGTTTCAATCCCATGGCCATCAAAGCGATTTGCAATGAATCCGTTCCATTTCCACATGGAATGACGTGTTTTACATTCAAATATTTTTCAAGTTCTTGTTGAAATGCGCTGACTTCAGGTCCGTTGATGAATTCCGTTTTTTCAATAACACTCATGATTGCTGTATCAACAGCCGTTTTTATGTGGTCATATTGCGACTTTAAGTCGACCATTTGAATTTTCTTCATCTCTTTTCAAATTGATAGTGCAAAAGTCCGCCAAGTTAAGGAAGACAAAGATAAAAAAAGGATTGGAAACGTGAAATTTGAATTTAAATGTTCAATAATTAGCGATAAGAATTTGAATTATAAATTTTTAAACACAGATTAAACTTATCAATGTTTTACCAAACTTTTTCGGGATAGGCGTTCCACTCTTTTCCATCCAAAAGCCTTCCGTTTGTCTTTTTACTACGTTTTACTCCATCCATTCCCCATGTACCCCATTGTTTAAAAAAGAATGCAACATTTTGTTCCTCACACTGTTTTTTTATATTAAGTGCCCATTCTTTTTCCATTGGTCTTGCTTTTGAACCACTCTCACCACCAACAATTACCCAATCTATGCCTGATAAATCAACTTTGCCTAAATCTTCTAGTAGAGGTTCAACAGATAGAAATTTTATAGTTGCTTTAATATTTCGAAGTTTATCAATTCTAGGAAGTCCATTTTTTTTATCCTCGACCGATACTCCTAACCAAATATTTTCTGGTACGTTACGTTCAGAAAAGTAACATTGCATTTCATTTTCTCGCTTGGTTAGAATCTGATAAATATGTTGAGGTGTCAGGTCGATAACACCCATTATTTTATCTAAAAACATTTTTGGCATTTTTTCGTGAAATAAATCACTCATAGAATTTACGAAGTATTTTGTTCCTTTTTTCTTTTTCAACGGTTGTTCTAATCGTTCAGGCATAATTGTAAATTCAAATCCATTCTCATATCCAAGTGCACCCATGGCCTTCAAGCGAAAAGCCATGGTTTCTGCATAACAATTTTTACAACCCGCTGAAACTTTGTTACAACCCGTTGTTGGATTCCAAGTTTCTTCTGTCCACTCGATTTTAGATTTTTTCATAGTTGACAATTATTTTCTTCCTAAATACACTTTCGTAAGTTACACAAGGAGACTTTGAATTATAAAAAATTAAATTAGCCTTTTTCATTTCTTTTACGCATTGATCTGCATGTTTGCCAATGTGCCCATTTTCATATACAAAGTTTAACAATTGATAGTTTGTTTTTATTTCTTGACTTAGAATTTTTTCCTTTACAATTTGTTTAAAACTTTCAACTTTAGTTAGCTTTTGACCCTCAAATAAATCAAATTGAATTAAACTTGATTCATTATCAATATCAAAATTTGCGTCACCATTTAAACCATTATATTTCCATGTGAGGTTTAAGAATTTTTCTACTGCTCTGACATGAGATGCTCCAAAAATTACTCCGTAAATGTTTGTGTTCTTTTTTAATGAAAAAGGATATAATTTTAAGTTTGAACTTGGAGATATGTTTTTGCGTAATTGCTCTGTTAGATTTCTATGAACTTTATTATAGTCTGTATTTTTAAGCTGTTCGACATCGATATTTGTTAGATGAATTTTAAATTCATTTAATTCTCCAAATCTTCTGATATAGGATGATGATGCAAAATATAAAAAATCAGTTTGTTTTGTTTCTTCTAATTTCTTAAAGTATTGATTAGATAAAAATTTAACCCCATTCTGATCCAAATAGACTAGTGAGGGGAAATCCTTAATTATGGGAAATAATTGAGGAAACAAAATTTCAAAATCTTGATTATAATATTTTAATGCTACAAAATGCTCTATTCCTTTTTCCTGTTTAAGTTTACTTGAACAAGATGAAATTAACAATTCAAACTTAGTTTTGTCAAACTCATTTAAATGTAGAATAATTCGGATTTGCTTTTGAAAAATATTTCCTCTTTGTTCAATTATTTTTTCAATCAATCGTATAGGACTTCCCGCAACACCATCAACATCATAACCGGTTCCAGCAAAGAAATCAAAAATATGAATTTCTTTTAGATAGTCTTGCATTACAAATGTTGGAATCCAAGCTTGAGCGTAATCTTCAAAAAGTTTTAACTTAACAATAGTAGTTTCATCAAATGGTTTATCATGTAAATTCATTCTTTTTTGATTAAATTATAATCTAATTTATGAAATTTTTCGGCACCTTGAAAATGTAACCCTTGTCTTATAGTCAGTTTCTTGTCATAAAATGCATAGGTGACAAAATTATTTGTATTGGATTCCGCTGTATTTTGCCAAACACCTTTTAGCCAATTTGGGAAAGATAGTCCATCCATTAGTTCTACTTCATATACCAAATTTTTATTCTGTTCAGTGAAATACTCAGCTACCTTATTCTGCTTATTTTGCTTTTCAGTCT
>SSGT01000154.1 GCA_008017065.1 Crocinitomicaceae bacterium | reverse complement strand
GCAAGAATATGCTTAATAAAATCATTGCTTTTTCCGTAGGGCATAAATTTATTATCGGACTTTTCGTGATAGGTTTAATCGGATTGGGAGTTTACGAAACGACCAAATTGCCCATTGATGCAGTTCCTGACATCACAAACAATCAGGTACAAGTGATTACGGTTGCACCGTCTTTTGGAGCGACTGATATCGAACGATTGATTACCTTTCCGATTGAGCAAGCAAATAGCAACATCAGCGGAATGAAGGAAATCCGGAGTTTTTCACGCTTTGGCTTGTCGTTGGTTTCGATTGTTTTCGAAGACGAGGTAGATATTTATTGGGCAAGGCAACAAGTGGCCGAGCGTTTGCAACAAGTACAAGCTCAGATTCCATCAGGGATCGGGCAACCAGAATTAGGACCGATATCCACTGGTTTGGGCGAGATTTATCAGTATGTAGTTCGCCCGAAAGCAGGTTACGAATCGAAATACGATGAAACCGAACTTCGAACCATTCAGGATTGGATCGTTCGACGACAATTACTTGGAGTAAAAGGCGTTGCAGAAGTGAGTAGTTTTGGAGGAAAACTCAAACAATATGAGATAGCAGTCAATCCTCAAAAATTGAAATCGTACAATTTGACGATCCAAGATGTGTTTGCTGCCCTGGAAAAAAACAACGAAAATACGGGCGGAGCATACATCGAAAAGGGCGAAACGGTTTTGTTTATTCGAAGCGAAGGGTTGGTTGGTTCGTTGGAAGACATCGGCAACATTCCGATTCCGATCAACCAAGGTGAACGGTCACTTTTTATGCGTGATGTAGCAACCATTCAATTCGGACATGCGACACGGTACGGAGCGATGTGTTTCAACGATCAAGGCGAAGTAGCTGGAGCCGTGGTCATGATGCTGAAAGGAGCCAACAGCGGTGAAGTCATTAAAAATGTGAAAGAACGTGTGGCCCAAATTCAAAAAAGTTTGCCCGAGGGAGTTGTTATCGAACCGTTTTTAGACCGAAGTAAAATGGTTAACAATGCCATCGGCACGGTAGAAACCAATTTGATGGAAGGCGCTTTGATTGTGGTGTTTATTTTGGTGCTTTTCCTTGGAAATTTTCGTGCCGGAATTTTGGTTGCTTCGGTGATTCCACTTTCGCTGCTTTTTGCGATTATTTTGATGAATTTATTCGGTGTGAGCGGCAACTTGATGAGTTTAGGTGCACTTGATTTTGGATTAATTGTAGATGGATCGGTCATCATTGTGGAGGCAGTCATGCACCAACTGGCGCACAGTAAAAAGTATCAAAGTGCCAACTTGATTTCTCAACGCGAAATGGATTATCAGGTCAATCAATCAGCGAGTAAAATGATGAACAGCGCTGTTTTTGGACAAATTATTATTCTAATCGTTTACCTTCCGATCTTTACCTTGCAAGGGATTGAAGGTAAGATGTTTAAACCGATGGCGCAAACGGTAGCTTTTGCGTTGTTAGGAGCGTTTATCCTTTCTTTGACGTATGTGCCGATGATGAGTGCATGGTTTCTGAGCAAAAAGATCAAGCACAAATCCAATGCATCGGATCGCGTGATGGCGCGTGTTGAAAATGGATATCAGCGGATGTTACGTGCTGTTTTGCATCATCCTAAAATGGTGATCGGTACCGTGTTGATTTTGTTTATTTCAGCCGTATATGTAGTCACCGGATTAGGGGGTGAGTTTATTCCCGCATTGGAAGAAGGAGATTTTGCGGTTGAAACACGTGTTTTGACTGGAAGTAACTTGAATACAACAATTGAGAGTACTCAAAAAGCTGCCCATATCTTAAAAACGCGTTTTCCAGAGGTAGAAAAAATTGTTACCAAAATTGGAAGTGGAGAAATTCCGACTGATCCGATGCCGATGGAAGCGTCGGATTTGATGGTGATTTTGAAGGACAAAAAAGAATGGACTTCGGCCACGACATTTGATGAATTGGCAGAGAAAATGACCAACGAATTGGCTGATGTGCCCGGAATTACCGTTGGTTTTCAGTTTCCAGTACAAATGCGTTTCAACGAATTGATGACCGGTGCGCGACAAGATGTTGTTTGCAAGATTTTTGGTGAAAACTTGGATACACTTGCGTTTTATGCCGATCGATTGGGGAAATTGGTCAACAAGGTAGACGGAACGCTCGGCTTGTATGTGGAGCCCGTCACGGGAATGCCACAAATTCAAATTGAATTCAATCGAGCAGCTATTGCGCAGTATAATTTGTCGGTTTCAGACATCAATCAAGTCATCAACACAGCGTTTGCGGGTCAAAGTGCTGGATTGGTATTTGAAGGAGAGAAACGCTTTGATATGGTTGTTCGCTTGCAAACAGACCAGCGAGAAAACTTGGAAGATGTTCAAAACTTGTTGATTCCGACGCCCAACGGCACTCAAATTCCGTTGTATCAATTGGCGACAGTTGAAATAAAAGATGGACCCAATCAAATTCAGCGGGAAGATGCTAAGCGCCGAATTGTCGTTGGATTTAACATCAAAGACCGCGATGTGCAAAGTATCGTGAGCGAATTGCAAGCAAAAGTGGAAAAAGAAATCACGTTGCCAGCTGGATATTATGTGACTTACGGTGGTGCGTTTGAAAATTTGCAAGCGGCAACGCAGCGCTTGATGATCGCGGTGCCGGTTTCCTTACTTTTGATTTTTGTATTGTTGTTTTTTGCGTTCAATTCGGTGAAACAAGGTTTGCTGATCTATTCGGCGATTCCCTTGTCGGCAATTGGTGGAATCTTTGCGCTTTATGTGCGTGGAATGCCATTCAGTATCAGTGCTGGAGTTGGGTTCATTGCTTTATTTGGTGTAGCAGTGTTGAATGGAATCGTTTTGATTGCCGAATTCAATCGCTTGAAGAGCAATGGCGCTGTCAACATCTATCGCATCGTATTGAACGGAACAAAAATGCGGTTGCGTCCGGTGTTGATGACGGCTTTTGTGGCTTCGTTGGGCTTCTTACCCATGGCATTGAGCAACGGAGCAGGTGCTGAAGTACAACGCCCTTTGGCTTCTGTCGTGATTGGAGGATTGCTAATCGCTACATTTTTAACGTTGTTTGTGTTGCCGATTTTGTACATTTTGGTTGAAAACACGCACAAAAAGAGTCTTCCAAAAGTTGCACCGTTACTTGCCTTGGGACTTTTCTTCTCGTTTAGTTCGATGGCACAAACACCGATTTCTCTTCCAGCAGCAATCGATACGGCGTTGAAAAACAACATGCAACTGAAGAATGAGAAACTGAAAGCAGCATATCAACAAGAATTAATCAAAACAGCTTGGGCAATTCCGCAAACAACGGTGAGTATGGAAGCGGGTCAAATCAATAGTATTTACAACGACCAGCGGTTTGGAATTGCGCAAAGTTTTCAGTTTCCGACCGTATATAGCCGTCAACGGAAAGTGAACGAAGCGAATTGGGAAGGAGCAGTGCTAATGGTCAATTTGAAAGAATTAGAGCTAAAAAAGTTGGTTTCTGAGCTATATGCACAATGGATTTTACTTCGTCAAAAGGAACGGTTGTTGGTGCAAGCAGACAGTTTATACACCTTGTTTATTGAAAAATCAGTCAACCGATTGAACGCAGGTGAAAGCAATGTACTCGAAAAAATCAGTGCGGAATCTCAACGGGGTTCGATACAGGTTCAGCGCATTGTGTTGCAACAGGACATAGCACGGGTTAAATTGCAGTTTCAATTGGTTTTGAATTCGCAAACGGACTTTATGCCAGACGGCAATGCATTGTCGGTTCAACGGATTGGCACCAATTTAGGAGTAGAAAACCACCCACTGCTTCGCTGCTACAAGCAAGAAGTGAAACGCGCGGAAGTTTCTACCAACTACCAACAGTCGCTGCTGTTGCCAGAGATCAATCTGGGGTATTACAACATGAGTATGCGCGGAACGGGAGCCGACAATCAATTCTATTCGACCGATAAACGTTTTGCTTCAGCGCAAGTAGGTATCGGCATTCCGCTTTTTTTCGGTGCTCAGAAAGCGCAGATTGAAGCTGCAAAAGTGCAAACAAAATGGGCGGAATCGGAATTGGAAACGCAGCAGCAAATGTTGGATAATCAACTCACCAACGCGCTTTCTCGGTTTAACAGTCAACAACAAGTTGTCGAGTATATGGAAGAAATTGCACTTCCAAATGCGCAGTTGATTCGCCAAACAGCACAGCAACAGTTTCAAGCGGGAAGCATAGATTATTTGGATTGGGTTGCGTTGATTAATCAGGCAACATCGATCGAATTGAATCATTTAGATGCAGTTAAATTACTCAATGACTGCGCAATAGAAATTTATTACTTAACATCGAATTTATAAGATTATGAACTATTTAATGCTCATTTTGACCGTGTTTGTGCTTTTTTCGTGTGGATCAAATCCCGAGAAATCCGACAAACAAACCACATCTGTAAGTACCAATCAGTTGACTTTAACAGCGGCGCAACTTCAATCAGCGAATTTACAGGTTGGAATATTGCAGCGAAGAGAAGTTTCTTCCATCTTGAAGTTGAACGGAAAAATGGATGTTCCGCCTCAAAACTTGGTTTCAATTAGCATGCCATTGGGTGGCTATTTGGCGTCCACAAAATTATTGCCCGGTATGCGCGTGCGCCGCGGGGAAGTGATTGCTGTGATGGAAGATCAACAGTACATCCAATTGCAACAAGAGTATTTGACAACGAAAGCGCAACTGAAATTTGCAGAGACAGAATTAAATCGTCAGAAAGAATTGAACAAAACGCAATCGGCAAGTGACAAAATTTATCAATTGGCGCAGATGGAGTATACAACATACAAAGTAACATTGAAATCGCTTGCTGAAAAATTAAAACTTATCAATGTTTCGGTTTCCCAGTTGAATGATGAAAACATCACGAAGTCGGTTAAGATTGTTTCGCCGATTGACGGTTACGTTTCAAGTGTAAAATGCAACGTTGGAAAATATGTCACTCCTGCTGACGTATTGTTTGAGTTGATCGATCCTTCCGATATTCACTTAAATTTAACGGTGTACGAAAAGGATTTGTCGAAGCTCGAGATCGGACAAAGATTACATGCCTATACAAATACGAATCCCGAATTGAAATACCCATGTGAAATCATTTTGATAAGTCAAGACATTAGTAATCAGCGGTCAGCAGAAGTACATTGTCATTTCAAAAACTACGATAAAAAGTTGTTTCCCGGTATGTATATGAATGCTGAGGTGGAAATAAAAAGTCATCAGGTGCTGACATTGCCCGAACAAGCGATTGTAGCGTTTGAGGGAAAAAATTATGTTTTCACGAAAGAATCTGAATTCAATTTCAAGATGGAAGAAGTTAAATTAGGTGTCACAGAAGCTGGATATTCGGAAATCGTGAATGCTCCATTTTTTGAAGGCAAGCAAGTTGTTACTGCGGGGAGTTATACATTGCTGATGGCGTTGAAGAATAAATCCGAAGAATAATTTTTCAAATCGAGTTATAATTTCAAAATTAATCTATATTTGGGTCATTATTTAACATTTTAATCCTTAACAATTATGAGATTACTGAAAAATTTAGGAATTCTTGGGTTAGCGACAGCAACCGTTTTGTCGTCGTGTACAATTCAAAAACGTACAGCAATGCCTGGTTATCACGTTGAGTGGCGTACTGCTCACACAGTGAAGCACGATGCAAAAGCAACCCAAGAAGAGAAAGTGAACGAATCTTTTGCAATTACACCAGTAGAAAAGTCAGCTCCAGTGGTTAACGCAGAGCAAGCAGCGTTGGTGCAAACGTTTGAATCAGAATCAGCTTCTCCGGTGTCTGCGAATTCAGTCGAAACAGCAAAAGCGACAGAAGTAAAAACGGCTTCAAAATCGATTGAAGTGGTCGCAACTTCAACCGTAGCAAAACAATCGAAAGTAGAGCAAAAAGCATCTGCTCAAATGAAAAAATTGGAGAAAAAAGCGTCCAAAATTGCAAAAAAAGGCAGCTCATCTGACGATGCAATTTTGTATTACATTTTAGCATTTTTCATCCCATTTTTAGCGGTTGGATTGGTTACGAATTGGGAGGTGAAACCAGTAGTAATTAATATTTTACTTTGCTGCTTGTGTGGGATCCCTGGAATTATCCACGCATTTATCGTTGTAAGTAGAAACGTGTAAATTGAGAAAAAATCTTTATTTGATTTTAATTGGAGGGATGATATTGTTGCCGTTGGTGCTGCTGTATCTTCCCTCCAATTTTTTTGATACCGGTGAATCAATGTGTTTGTCGGTTGTTTTATTGGGCAAAACGTGCCCAGGTTGCGGACTCACGCGCGCAACGCAACATTTGCTGCATTTGGATTGGATGGGTGCTGCGAAATTCAATAAATTAGTTTTCATTGTTGTTCCCATCTTGATTTATTTTTACATCAAGCAACTACTTGTGTATTGGCAAAAATGGAAAGAGCCAAGCAACGAGGGGAAATAAGAAACGTTGGTTCGGAATGTCCGACCGCCTACATCATAAACCACCAATAAAAGGGAATAATGATTCCCGAAAGCATTGCAATTTTAATTACAAAGTCGGCATTTTTTAAGGTGCGAATCGTTACTTTCTTCGGAAGTAGAAAAGCGACACTGATGACGTTCAACACACTTGAAATCGCCAGCGGGAGTAATACCAGTAAATTGATTATGTAGTCACTTTTCACTTGAACGAAAAACAGCACCAAGAAAAACACGGGTGCCATCAATAAAATAAAGGAGGCAATCCAAGTGGATTTTCTTACACCAATCGACAAAGGAAGTGTTTTTGCAAAAATCAATTTATCGCCTTCCATGTCTTCGATGTCTTTGATTATTTCACGACTTAAATTCAGCGTAAATGCAAAATATGCGAGGATTAAAATAAAAACCCCGTCGTTTAGCAATACATTTTTCCAAGTTGCGATTCCTTCTTGAATCGTTGAAACAGCCGGATGATCTACATAATCTGAAGTCGGAAATTCCAATTGCAAGTAGAAGTGAATGCCACATAAAATAGGCACCAACGCGGTCAAACCAGCAATTAAAATATTCCCAATCAACGGTTTTCGTTTGAAATACGAAGAATAAAACCACAAGCTATTGATTGTAAGCAAGTGAATGAAGACATACCAAAAAGTTTTATACCGGATACTTAAATAAATCGCAATTGAAAAGGCGACAAGATTTAGAATCCAATGACTGATGATTGCCCACCTCCGTTTCATGTGTTTGGTAATGATCAATCGATCTGGTCTGTTTACACGATCAGCGCGCACATCGAAATAATCGTTGATGATGTTTCCAGCGGCTGCAATTAAAACGGTTGAAAGAGCGAGCAAGAAAAAATCAAACCGTTCACTTGCCTTACTGGAATGCGCTCCGCTCAATACAAAATAAAAAAATCGAATCGAATACATGGTTAGCGCAATGATAACCAAGTTGATCGGGCGAATCAGTTTGAGAAAGTACATTATCTTGAGATGATTTTATATTCTGTTCTACGATTTTTTCGGTGTGCTTTTTCTTTTTCTACTTCTGTTTTCAATCCTGCTATGGTTGCATCGCTAATTTTTGGAAGCGTTTCACCATATCCTTTAGCAACCAACCTGTTTGCTGCAATTCCTTGTTTTACTAAGTATTCAACTACTGCTTTCGCCCGTCCTTCCGATAAAATCAAGTTGTCTTTTGCGTCACCACGTGTATCGGTATGCCCCGACAATTCAATTTTATACGTTGGATTTTTTACCAAGAAATCACGCAATTTGTTTAGTTCAACAAATGATTCAGGCAATAAGTTCGTTTTGTTGAGATCAAAGAACACGTTGTCGAGTAAAACAGCTTCCGTACTGCTCAACGGAATCATTGGAATATCCATTTTAAACGATTCCAGTCCTTCAGCGACAGTCATGTTGAAGTTTTGAGAAAAATTAAAGTAACCTTCAAACTCCACACTCAAGGCATAATCCGCATTTAATGGAAGTGAAACCATGAATTCTCCCGTAATCAAATCTGCTTGCGAGCGAATAACTTCTTTTCCTGTTTTGACATCGATCAACGAAAATTTTCCTGGAATTGGACGTTTTGTATTTACATCATAAACCAATCCTTCAAAATACAAGGTTTTTGTTGGACGAAGATTTTCTGGCATGATGAAATAGTAAATATCCAAATCTCCGTAGCCACCTTCACGGTCGGAAGCAAAAAATGCGATCTCACCATCGGCACTCACCATCAACGAATTTTCATCAAATTTGGTGTTGATTGGATATCCTAAGTTTTCAGGTTTTCCCCAATTTCCATTCGCATCCATTCGGGAAACAAATAAATCGGTTCCACCTAAACCAATGTGGCCGCGCGACGCAAAGTAAAGTGTTTTTCCATCTGGATGGATAAGAACAGATTCCTCATCTTGCGGAGAATTGATGTGCGAAGGCAAGCGAACTGCTGGATTCCATGTTCCGTCTTCACGCATCGTTGCCATGTAAATATCGTCGTTTTTTTGTGCGCCTTGACCGCGGATTCCGCGAATAAAATACATCGTTTTTCCATCAGAAGAAAGCGAAGGTTGGGTTTCCCAATGACGGGTGTTTACTTCTCCAGGCAAGTTGATTGGATAAGTAAACACCCGTCATTGGGAAACCCAACCTTCGCTTTCTTCTGATGGAAAAACGATGTATTTTATTCGCGGAATCCGCGGT
>SSGT01000105.1 GCA_008017065.1 Crocinitomicaceae bacterium | reverse complement strand
CGTCCTACAACTTCTCCTTGTTGTGTCAATTCTACCATATACGTTCCAGCGTTTTGGGGTAGCTCTATCGTTTCGATGACTTGTCCGTTGGACGCATCAATTTGTTTATCGAGAATTAATTGTCCGAATACATTGAACAACCGCAGTTCGACTAGTTGATTGGTTTTTTGCACCAAAACGTTTGCTTTGGAGTCCGCAGTTGGATTCGGAAAAACGTTCGTAATCACTTGACTCGATTTCACTTCAACTGACTTTATTTCAAACGATTCAGATTGTCCGTCGAAATCGGTCTGTGTAAGACGGTAGTACGAAATTCCAGGCTCTGGCGAATAATCTGTAAATTGGTAAGATTTCAATGTTGAACTATTCCCAGAAGCCTTGATTGATCCAATTTCTTCAAAATTTTCGCCATCCCTTGTGCGTTCGATAGTAAAGTAGTCGGAATTTCGCTCTGACGCCGTTGACCAATTTAAGTTTACTTGATTTTTCTCAGCTTCTGCATTGAATTCAATCAATTCAACAGGAAGTGGATTTCCGAGGTTGAAAGGAATTGTTTGCGAATTGATCCCAGGTCCGTGAATGATTAAACGGGCTGTCAAACAGTTGAATGTGTAAATATTAGCTGCACTACAATGAACGTAAGGTGAAGAATATTGGCCCGGTGTTCCGTTATTTGGAACGAATGGATTCGTGGACGTTTGGGCAGTTCCGCTTGAATTCGCAGCAGCTTTCGGGAGTGAATAAAATCCGTTTACTTGATTGTTCAAGCAGATAATTTCAACTTGGTGTGTATACAAGTTTCCTTGTGGCGTTCCGCTGTAGGTGATTTGGTAGTTGAAGCGAACGTTGTAATTGTAGCCATTCAAGCAGGTTGTACTACTTCTTAAAATTTGTGTAGGTGTAATTTTTACCGTCACCGAATACGGCGTTCCCGAAGTTGAATTTACTGTCACTTGACCGTTTTGACTAAGTGCATCAGTAGTTGAAAACAGAATTGAAATGAAGAGTAAAATACTCATTCCACCAGCAGTAAAGAATTTCATAATAATTTGAATTTCTTTAATTACGAGCGGAAATCAAGTTTGGATTTTACGAATGTAATTTTTTTTAGCGGCGATGAAGAAAATGCATTCATTAGCGCGTCACTTGCACTTTATGTCTTCCGATTATTTCACCTTCTTGCACTAATTCAATGAGATATGTTCCGGGTGCTTCGGGCAAATCCATCGATTCAATTACTTGATTCTGCGAGGCATCCATGGTTTTTTGCTGGATCAACTGTCCAAGGACAGAATACAACCTCACTTCCACCAGTTGATCAGTTTGCTGAATCTATACATTCACACGGGCTTCTTGTGTCGGATTCGGGAAAACATTGGTGATAATTCGATTTGTTGGTTTGACATCAACTGATTTTATTTCAAATGATTCTGATTGCCCATCGAAGTCGGTTTGAGAAAGTCTGTAATACGAAATCCCTGCGATCGGAGCAAAATCCGTGAAATGATAATGCTTGATCGTCGAACTGTTGCCAGCAGCTTTCACCGTTCCAATGATTTCAAAATTCTCACCATCAGTTGTGCGTTCAACCGTAAAGTAATCGGAGTTTCGTTCCGAAGCTGTTGTCCATTCTAAATTTACTTTGTTTTTATCAGCCTCGGCATTGAAATCGATTAATTCCACGGGAAGTGGATTACCTAAAGTGAATGGTATCGTTTGTGAATTGATTCCGGGTCCTTCGATAATTAAACGAGCAGATAAACAGTTGAAATTGTAGATCGATGCAGCACTACAGTCCACATAAGGCGATGAGTACTGATTCGCGGTTCCGTTGTTTGGAACTTGTGGGTTTGTAGTGGTTTGGGCAGTTCCACTTGAATTCGTTGGGCTTTTCGGGAGTCCGTAAAAACCATTGAGTTGGTTATTCAAGCAATAGATTTCTACTTGATGGGTGTAGAGGCCCTGCGGTGCGCCACTGAAAGTTATCTGGTAATTAAAGCGCACACTGTAACCATATCCAAATGGACATGACGTGCTGTTTGGGATTATTTGCGTTGGAACAATCTTTACGGTGACCGAGTATGGAGTTCCAGACGTGGAATTAACCGTTACTTGACCGTTTTGCGCATGTGTAAAATTGAGAATCAATAATGTAATCGAAAATAATGCAATTTTCAATCTTCCAGCAGTAACTGTTACCATTTTTTTGTTTTTACCAAACACGTGTATGAAAAGGAGAGTGTCTGTTTTGTTGTTTCGCAAATTTAGCACTAAAATTCGCTGTTGGTAGCGCTCTGGAGCAGACATTCGCTGGACAAATTTATATATGCACGCATAGAAAAAACAACTCTCGATAATTTGTTTTTTTAAGTTTTTGAAATTTAAATATTTACTGGACAAATAGAACGCATACGTTGCGTTTGATTGGACACTGTTAAAAAAATAGAAAGGGATGTATTTCAAATACATCCCTTTCAAAATTTGTTGATTGAAGTTATTTATTTCGGCAAAGAAACTGCGTCCGTCACGTGAATTACACCATTGCTTTGGTACACGTTTGCGATTGTGATCGTTGCCATTCCACCGTTTTCGTCAGTAAGCATGATTTTGTCTCCTTTCATTGTTGCGATCAACGTTCCTCCAGAAACTGTTTTCAACGACGCTTTTCCTTTACCTGCTTTGATCATTTCTGCCAATTGCTTGGAGTCAATTTTACCAGCAACGACATGGTACGTTAAAATGGTCGTCAACGTAGCCTTGTTTTCTGGTTTTACCAGGGTTTCAACTGTTCCTTTTGGTAATTTGTCAAATGCTGCGTTGGTTGGAGCGAATACCGTGAATGGTCCAGCACTTGCCAACGTTTCTACCAAGTCAGCTGCTTTTACCGCTGCAACAAGTGTTGTGTGGTCTTTCGAATTGACTGCGTTTTCAACGATGTTTTTAGAAGGATACATGGGTGCCCCACCTACTTGTACTGTTTTTTCTTGCGCAGACACACTTGTGAAGAAAAAAGCTGCTACTGCTACTGCTGTTAATTTTTGAATTGTTTTCATGTTTTTTAGTTTAAATTTTAATACTTTTTGATTTGAAACAGTTACGCATGTGTAGCTTGATTTGGATTCAAAAAAAAGAAAAAAAAATTAAAATTTTTAGTAACTAATTGTAAATGAACACCTTGTTTAGAATCAAAAAATCACTCAAAAGAAACATCTTCATTTTTTTCCAGAATGTCCCATGTGTGATCAGCAAGTAAACGAACGGTTGCGACGTATTCGAACGATTTTTTCGATCGTCCCCATTGGTTTGGCGCAATCAACGAAAGCAAATAGGTTTGATTTTCTTTTTGGTACAAATGATACGTATGGTTGATGAGTGGCTCAAAGCGCATTTCTGCGCCGTAGATTTTTTCAGAGATTAATTTACGATCTTGTAATTTTTTGGCTTGTGCAGCAAGTAGTTGCATTTGCTCATAAATTTGACCGAGTTGCATATCGGTTTGGTGGTCCATTGCCGACAAGGCTCGACTTTTGATCTTGCCTTGATCTTCCGGTTTTACCAAGGCGCTCCCCGCGTGATGCGGATACGCCAAACTGTGTGGATTTTCTGTGATCTTATCGGGATCAATCGGATTTACAAAATCGCTTTTCTCGTTGCTCATCAATGCCTGTTTTTAAGTTCAACAACTGAACAGCGAATCTGTTTAAAACCGATTGCATTTGCCGTGTTCTTCAACATCAGTTATCAGAAACGAGGGTGCAATTTTAGTGTGTATTTGATTCTGTCTTCACGATTTCCGCTTGAAAAACCTGCAAATCTTTCAAAATTGATTTGTACTTGTTCAATTCCTTACGCAGGCGATCTGCATACACCATATCTTTCGTTTTCTCAAATCCTTCAATTTCTGCTTCCAACTTCGTGATTTGGTTGGTGGTAGAATTCACCATGTATTCTACGTTTTGAGGCATAAACATCGTTGCGTACACTCCGCCATTTTTTTGTTGAATACGATACAAATCGACTGTTTTTGCTTGAATTTCTGGCTTTTGACGCGACATGTAAATTGTCAATGAATTGAGACCATAGATTGCATCCACACCTGTCAGAATGTTGCTTTTAAAAAGATCTTCGAAAAATTGCAGTTCGGTTTCGCCTCCTTGTGATGCGTACAATTGAGCGATTCCTGATTTCATTTTGGACGATTTTTCTTGCTCTAATTTTTTCGCCTCAAGCATCGCCAATCGCACGTTGGAAGTGCTTAATAAACTCAAAGCATTTCCTAAAACGGTGTAGGATTGGTCTTTGGCGATGATATCGAGCATTAATTTTTCAAATTCATTTGCTGCCAAATGCTCACTCAAAAAAGTAATCGCGCTGGAACGAACAGCAGAATTTGAATCCGATAATGCCATTGATTTGATCAAGTCAATTCCACGT
Source organism: Crocinitomicaceae bacterium (assembly GCA_008017065.1). Classification (GTDB taxonomy): domain Bacteria; phylum Bacteroidota; class Bacteroidia; order Flavobacteriales_D; family Crocinitomicaceae; genus JAQVCM01. The sequence goes on along the minus strand of SSGT01000105.1, from coordinate 12,209 downwards.
GTTTTATAATCGTCTTTCAACATACCCGATTGTTCGATTGCAATTACACGAATGTTCCAAAATGGATCTTTCAATGCATCAAAAATCAATTTTTCAGCAGCAGGAGAAGGATCAAATGTACCCAGTAACAACGCATCTTTACGTGCTTTAAAACGGTTGCTGACATAGTATTGAGCGATGAATTCTTCTTGTGGTTTATTATTTACAACATCTGCTAATAACATCTGTTGGTGATCAAAAATGACGGTTTTCAATTTTCCTTTTACTGGAAACACAAATTTCTTTTCTGCCTTGTCGATGATTACTTTGTGAACGTGAACTCCTGCATCGTCATACACCGCAATTTCAACGGGTAATTTAAACAGTTGAACATCTTCGAATTGTGTTTGTGTAACCGTCAGTACCACTTCTTGGTTAGCAACCGAAAAATACTGATCGATGTTTAACGTCGGATGATTGGATCCCAAATACCATTGGTTGAAAAACCAATTCAAATCTTCACCGCTCACTTCTTCAAACGCCAAACGTAGCTGATGAAATTCGGCAGCTTTAAACTGATTCGCAGTTAAGTAATTTTTGATTCCCAAGAAAAAAGCTTCATCACCGAGGTAGTTTCTGAGCATGTGTAAAATTCGTCCGCCTTTGTTGTACGAATGTCCATCAAACATTTGTTCTTGCGATTCGTAATAAAACCAAACAAGATCGTGGAATCCATTTTGATTGGCACTTGAAACATAGCCTTCCGCTTCTTTTTCTGCATTGTAATCGGCTTGGTCTAACCCATATCGATGCTCATCCCACAAGTATTGCGAATAGTTGGCAAATGATTCATTCAAGGTTAAATTCGACCACGATTCAGCAGTTACTAGGTCGCCAAACCAGTGGTGGAATAATTCGTGGGCAATGGTCGAATTGTCGTCGCTATCCAACAAGTCGCGATCGGTTTTGTAAGCATAGTCGCCAAAAATAACCGCACCTGTATTTTCCATAGCACCGGAAACGTATTCGCGTACAACGATTTGATTGTATTTATCCCAAGGGTATTCGACACCCGTTATTTTGGAAAAAAATGCGATCATTTTAGGGGTTTCGCCAAAGATGTTTCGCGCGTATTTTTCCCATGCTGGTTCAACGTAGTAGTTGACTTCCATTTTTGTACCGTCTGCTTTGGTGTATGAGTCTTTCACAATTTTGAATTCACCGATTCCCATCATAAACAAATAGGGAGCGTGCGGTAAATCTTGTTTCCAATGATCGGTTCTCGTTCCGTCTGCATTTTTAGTTGAACTGATCATTTTTCCGTTGGAAAGTGTCACGTATTTGTTGTCAACTGTGATAAAAATTTCTTGCGTTGTTTTTGCGTTAGGCGAATCAATCGTTGGAAACCAAACTGAACTTGCTTCCGTTTCACCTTGTGTCCAAATTTGAGGCATTTTTGTTGGATCTTCGCCACGTGGATTGATAAAATACAACCCTTTATCGCTTGTAATTGCTTCACTTCCAGAAGTTTTTCTTTCGTCCGGTTTTGAAATGTAATCAATTACAACTTGAAATTTTTCATTTCGTTTGTACACTTTATCCAATTGGATGCGCAATTTATTTCCATCGTATTTGAAGTTCAATTTTTGACTTCCAGTTGTTACTGTATTGATTTGCATTCCTTTTGCATCTAAAAACAAACTGTCGGAAGCATAAAAATGTGGTTTTGCAGTAAGTGTTGCTTTCCCGTACATCCACGATTTACTCCAATCAAATTTTACTTCCAATTTGGTATGAATCAAATCCGTGTATATCGTTTTTGCAGCTTTATAATCGGTAATTTTTCGTTCTCGATCCAATTCAATAGACCCAAAACCTCCTTCTTCGAATTCCGAATAATCTCCTTCATCGTAATATTCAAAATTTTCATCAGCTTGATCTTTCTTGAGTAAATTACATGAATTAAAAGTCAGCGTTAAAAGGAAAAGGATTAAAATTCGAGAAAAATTCATGCGTTGAAATTTGAGTTTTTTGTTTTATTTCCGAGTTACGTGTTATTGTCATGGAATCATCGTTCAAAACAGCAAACTTTCGGAGTTCAAAACTGCATATTTTTTTTTTTTAAAGCAAGGATTTCAATCAGAATGACGAAATGTTTGTAATATTGTGGGATAAACAGCGTAAGATGGCAGATCAAAATTGGAAAATAGATGGCAACAAAGCAGTTGTGAATCATCAAAGCAATGTAGTTTGGGAAAATGACCGCTTTTTCAGTGTTGTTCACAAAGGAAATGTTTTTCACGGAGAAGTGATGGAAGAAAAATTGGAGGACCGTAAACTACGTTTGAAAATCAATCACCGCGAATTTTTGGTTTCCAAAGATGGTCCGTTAGACCAACTTATTTCTGAACTTGGATTGGATAAAGTCAAAGTACGCAAACTTCAACAATTGAAATCTCCGATGCCAGGACGTATTGTTTCCATCGATGTACAAGTTGGTGACGAAGTGCAAGTTGGCGATGCCTTGTTGACATTAGAAGCCATGAAAATGGAAAATGTGCTGAAATCAGAAGGAGTTGGAGTGGTGAAATCCATTGAAATTCAAGCACAAGACGTGGTTGATAAAGGAGCTGTTTTAATTTCCTTCGAATAATTTTCCTTCACGTCGTTAATAATTCCAAATGGGGTTGAATTTTTTTTCTTCTCCAATGGTTGTCTCTATTCCGTGTCCTGAATATACAATTGTTTCTGCTGGAAGTTGAAACATCACTTCTTTGAGCGTTTTTTTGAGGGTTTCTAAATCACCACCAGGCAAATCGTATCGTCCGAAACTTCCTCTAAACAAAATGTCCCCGCTCAAAATGATGCCGTTTTCTGCATTGTAAAAGGCCACGTGCCCAGGTGCATGACCAGGACCAACCAATACGTTTAATACGATCCCACCAAACTGCAAAGTTTGTTCGTCTGCCAACAATTGGGTAGGTAAAGGCGAAGTTTCGTACCCCTCAAATCCGTACATTTTCGCCGCGTAAGGTACCATTTCCAATGTCGGTAAATCGAGTGGGTGTGCGTATAGATCAACACGATATTCTTGCATCAGAAATGAATTTCCCAATACATGATCAATGTGGCAGTGTGTATTTAAAATTGCATGAATTGTCAACTGATTATCAGTAATAAAATCAATCAGGTGTTGTTTTTCTTCTCGGGTGTAACATCCCGGATCAACAATGACAGCGTCTTTTGTGTCTGTGTACACCACGTAGGTGTTTTCTTGAAAAGGATTAAAAGTGAAGGATTCGATATGCAATTTCATGGGATATTTTTGAATTCAAAGTTAAGCATTTCACTTGATTATCTCGTTTTAATCACAAAAGGCATTATTTTTGACACGATTAAAAAGTTAATTTTGTGAAAGCTTTTTTAGCAACGAATGAGTGTAATCAATCAATTAAAACAAAACAAATGAGAAAAATGCAATTTGTTCTTTTCGCAATCATCGGACTTTCAGCGATGAGTTGTAGTCAGCGCGTTCCGTTGACGGAAGAAATTAAAAAAGAATACGAGTTGGACGCAGACAATATGAAGAAAGTCCAATTTTACACGTCCTCTCAAATAATATTGCAGCGAAGTGTCAAAAATGGATCGCAAGAGATTTCGCAAGATGGAAAATTAGTCGTTAATGAAAACAAGCAAGAGGATAGATTGATTATCAATCCAAGTACCAAGTGTATTTTTGAAAAATTCGGTGATAAAGGAGAAGTTTTTATTCGATTCGAAGTGGGACCTGGGAAGACATTGAAATTTGCAGTTCGTCAAAATCAAACCAATGGAAAATACTATCTCGTTGCCGATTGGAAACCAGAAAAAGGAGGTGAAGTACAATACGGAAACGAAACATTCTATGCCAATTCAGCGTCTGGTAATGCGTTTTTGATGGTTTCTGTCAAAAAGCTCAAGAAAACGAAACGAAAAGATAGAGTTGTAAAAGGAATCAAAGTGTAGATTGACTTCTTTGAAATATAGGTATAAAAAAAAGGGACTCGAAAAGTCCCTTTTTTTTATACTTTCATGTGAAGATTAATGTCTCACAACAATTCGTTTTGTTTGAACCAACGATCCGTTGCTGTATACTGTCAAAATGTATACTCCATTTTTGAAGTTACTTACATCTAGTTTTTTGGTCGAACTCATCTTTTCGTCAACAATCAAATTTCCTAAAACATCCACAATTCGGATTGCGTTATCTGTTGATGTACTTTGGATGGAGATTGTCAATACATCGTCGACTGGGTTTGGGTATACGCTGAAGTTAGCTGTTGCTTTGTTTTCTTTGACACTTGCAATGTTTCCGACTTTCACATCAATTGAATCCAGTTTGTTTCCATTCATGTCTTCAACATAGTAACGGTTGTGCAACAAACCAGTTGCTCCATGATGGTCGACGTGAATTTCCATATTAGCTTTGTTGTCGTTGTCGAGTACAAAACTAATGGGTGAAATCCAGTTTGCGCTGTTTGGTTCAACATCGAAGCAATTTCCGATTGCATTTGGATCCGGAAGTGGTCCCGTACAAACTTGTTCAGTCAAACCTACAGGAGGTGTGACGATCGAAACACGACGAATTTTGACTTCCGTTGGCGTTCCAGTTAAGTTTTTCACAAAGAAAAAACCTTCATATACTTGATTGGTAGCTTGTACAGAAATGGTTGTACCAGAAATATCGGTTGTTGAATTGATTCCTTCGTAGAAAGCAAAGTTTTGAGCGCTCGCAGAGACAGAGAGTGCAAAACCAGCTACAAGAGTGAGTATTGTTTTTTTCATATACGTTTGTTTTGAGAGACTATAATTTTGTTTATCAACAAATATAGTGAAAAAAGTATGCCATTTTCTAAAATTGAGAAGGGTATTTTTTACAAGAATTCAATTATTCCATGCATTTTTAACAATTTTCAACAATCAATTCGGGTTGACTTTTACTTTTTTCTGTTGCTGAAAGGAAGTAATCGGTCGAAAACCTGTATTTGAAGGGAGAATGAGCAGCCTAAAAGTTAAAATAGGATTACAACAATGATTGCAAAAACTAGTGATTAAACCCTTGAAAAATATAGTACCTTTGAATTATGGCAACGTTTTTGAAAACAAGCTGTAAACTTTAAAACAAAAAAATCATGAAAAAATTACTCTTCATTTTCTCTATTGTCTCCGCTATTAATTTTTCTTTTAGTCAAGAAAATCAAGAAGCTGCCAAAAAATTGCCTGCAGTCCAATTGAAGGACATGAACGGAAATCCAGTCAACACAGCTGAATTAGGGCTAAAAGGTCCGATCGTAATTAGCTTTTGGGCAACTTGGTGTGCTCCTTGTAAGCGTGAGTTAAATACGATTCATGAATTGTATGAAGATTGGCAAGCAGCGACAGGCGTTACCTTAGTTGCCGTTTCTATCGACGATGAAAAAACGAAAAATCAAGTTCCAGTTTATGTAAACGGGAAAATGTGGGAATACCTTGTATTGATGGATCCAAATGGAGATTTCAAACGTGCAATGGGTGTAAACAATGTTCCTCATACATTTTTAGTAGATCAAAACGGAAACATTGTGTATTCTCACAACAATTACGCACCTGGCGACGAAGAGAAGCTTTATCAAAAAATTCTAGAATTGAAATCACACTAATTGTTTTGTTTTCTGAGTTTTATCGGAAGATTGTTATACATTACTTATGAAATTTAAATTAGTTTTAGGGTTGGCATTTGTTGCGGTGTCTCTGGCAGGATTCGGGCAAATCAACAACGGTTCTTTTACAGGGAACATCGAAAGTACGTTCCAATATTTGAATGCAGATTCGATCATTGGTGCCAATCAACCAGAATCAAAGGGATTGCTCAATTCGTATGCGAATATTTTTTATACCAACGGAAACTTCAAAGCAGGAATTCGAGTTGAGTCTTATTTGCCACGAATTCAAGGATATCCAGATCGTTTCGACGGAACGGGTCTAGGAATGAGATATATCGGTTATGCAAACGATTACATCGATGTTACCTTGGGGAATTTCTACGAGCAATTTGGGTCGGGCTTAATTTTCAGATCTTACGAGGATCGGGCGTTGGGGTATGATAATAACATGGACGGAATGCGTTTGATTTTTCGCCCTGCAAAAGGAGTTGTTTTGAAAGGAGTTTACGGTCAACAGCGACTTTCATTTACGGATGGTCGCGTGGTGAAAGGTGCGGGTATTGTGCGTGGATTTGACGGAGAAATTCATCTCAATGAATTACTGAAAAAGATGAAAGACTCGAAGTTTGATGTAGTCGTTGGAGCGTCTTTCGTGAGTAAATTTCAAAAAGATGACAATCCTGACTTGATACTTCCGCAAAATGTAGGTGCGTACAGCGGAAGATTCGAAGTTGGCTATGGTAAGTTTAAATTCAACGCGGAGTATGCCCACAAAGAAAACGACCCGTCAGAAGATAATAACAACAGTTACAACTCAGGGCATGCAGCGATCGCCAATTTGAGCTACTCTCAGAAAGGACTTGGGATTGTACTTTCAGCAAAGTCAGTCGACAATATGAGCTATCGTTCAGACCGTACAAAGTCATTGCAGGATGTGTTGATTAATTACTTACCAGCGATGAACAAAACGCATACGTACAACTTGGTTGCAACCTTGTATCCCTATGCAACGCAACCATTAGGAGAAGTCGCTTACCAAGCAGAAGTGTTGTATACATTCAAGAAAGGAACGAGAATAGGAGGGAAGTATGGGATGCCTGTCAACGTAAATTATTCAACAACTTACGGACCAATTCAGCACACTTCAGGAATCAATCCGCTTGATTCTACTGGGATTACATACGAAGGAAGGTTGTTTGACCAAAGTGGCTTGGAGTATTGGCAGGACATCAACATCAACATTACACGGAAAATGAATGCGAATTTGAGCTTGATTTTCTCGTATTTCAATATTCGCTTAAACAATGACATCAGTAAAGTAGCTGACGACGCCAAAGGAATCATCGAATCGCACATCGGTGTGGTTGAAGTCAACTACAAAATCAACAAAAAACACTCTGTACGTGCTGAATTCCAGGGATTGTTTACCAACAAGGACAAAGGGAATTGGGCAACCGCTGTGATTGAATACAACGTATCACCGAGTTGGTTTTTTAGCGTAATGGATCAATACAACTACGGAAATCCGAATACAGATTTGAAATTGCACTATTTGATCGGAACTTTCGGTTACATCAAAGATGCATCTCGTTTCATGGTTTCTTACGGCCGCCAGCGAGCAGGATTGTTTTGTGTGGGAGGAGTTTGTCGATTCGTGCCTGCATCGAATGGTTTAACATTGACATTTACACATAGTTTTTAAAACAAGAGGTATGAAAAAAGCGGTTTTAATTTTTAGTCTTTTTGCGTTATTAGGTAGTTCGTGTGACAAAATTGACGCACCATTTGTTCCGGCTGCACCTACAGAGCTCAACCAAACCTTATACCCGGGTGATTGGAGTACGTATCCGTGGCCAACTTTTGCAGCGAATACGTCTACGGATCGAAACATTTTGTTGGAAGATTATACGGGTCATAAATGTGTATATTGTCCGGCTGCTGCAACCATTGCTGCTCAACTCGAAACCGCCAATCCAGGTCGGGTTTTTGTAGCATCCGTTCATGCTTCTCCCGGAGGAAAAGGGCCGTTTCAAGCAACCGACACGGAGTTCCCATACGATTTCACGAATCCGCAGGGGATCCAATATGGGGTTGATTTTGCGAATGGATATGGATTTGACGCGAATCCGAAAGGAACAATTAGCCGAAAAAAATACAGTGGTACAATGTTTCAAGGAGCAAATAACTGGACGAGTGCGGTTTCGCAGATTTTGACGGAGAACGAATTGAAGACCAAGTTGCAAGCAAAAGTCAATTATTTTCCTGCAACACGTGGTATTTTCTTGCACACAGAAATTGACACGATGAGTCAAAATGCAAGTAATGTAGCTGTTGTCGTTTATTTAATCGAAGAACATTTTGTCTCCAAGCAAAAATTTCCAGGAGGTGTTGTTGAGGAAGCATACGAGCATCACAATGTGCATCGCGGAAGTATCGACGGAAAAGCGTTTGGACGATCCTTGTTGCCAACGGATGTTAATTCGAGTAATGGTTTGTTTTACCAAAATTATAGTTACCAACTTCCTGAACAATACGATGCATCTAATTGTCATTTGTTAGTATATACAATGGACAAAACGACGTTCGAGGTGTTTCAAGTTGTGAAGGTTGACTTGGTTCCGTGATCGTTTTTCCATGTTTTTAAAACAGGATAGATGGAAAATGAGGTAGTGTTGGTAGCAGGCGGAACAGGTTTAATTGGGCAGCAGATTGTTCATTTGTTCAAAACGAACGGGAGCGAGGTACGTGTTCTATCTCGCGGAAAATCAAATGCTTCGAAGTCAATTTTCCATTGGGATCCAGACAAAAAGGAGATCGATAAAGCTGCACTGCATGATGTCACAGTAATTATCAATTTGGTAGGGTCGGGCATTGCTGAAAAAAGATGGACAGCTTCACGAAAAAAAGAGATTATTGATTCGCGGGTTCAACCTACTTTATTCTTAGCTTCGTTGGCGCCCGAAATCAGCACGCTCAAGCAGTACGTTTCCGCATCTGGGATTAATTGCTATGATACGAGCGATTCTTCGCGAATTTATAACGAAGAAGATGCTTTCGGTACCGATTTCCTTTCGACGGTAGTACAGCAATGGGAAAAGGCTGCAGATGCTTTTCTTCCGTATTGCAAGGTCGCAAAAGTTCGAATTAGTATGGTGTTAGCAGCGCATGGTGGCGCACTCGAAACGATCATACAACCCATGAAGTATGGTTTCACGTCCGCGTTTGGGACAGGTAAACAATGGATGCCTTGGATTCATATCAACGATTTGGCGCGTGTTTTTGAATTCATTGTCGCTAACCAACTGACTGGAAGCTTCAATGCAACTGGAAAGGTGGTGAGCAACGAAAAGTTTACGCAAGTGTTGGCCGCAACACTTGGTAAAAAGAAATGGCTTCCCAACGTGCCTAGTTTTGTATTGAAGTTTGCATTGGGTGAAATGTCAACAGTAGTGTTGGATGGTGTTTATGCGTCGTCTGAAAAATTAAAAAATCTCGGTTTTAACTATGCGTTTGAAGAATTGGAAAGTGCGTTGACCGATTTGCGTGGTCGTCGTTGATTTCTATTTTAGTGATTGCAATAAACAACAAAAAATCCCGATGAAATCATCAGGATTTTTGCTACTAATCGAAAAAAACAAGAGTACCCCTACTCCTGAATGTCTTAAAACTATGAATAAACTAATTTGCTAAACCAAAGTTGTGAAAAAGAAATGCACGCATAAAATCAAAGTTTGTTAAATTTACGATAACCAACGTATTCTTTTAAAGTGTATCTTGTTCATTATTATTGTTTTGTGAGTTATTTTTAAATGGTAAACTACAATGTCCAATGTAAATTCAGATGGTTTAATTAAGTTAATTCAGTCGCTCACGAAGTCGGAAAAGCGGAGTTTTAAGTTGTACGCAACGCGTAATTCCTCCTCAGACGAATTGAAATTCCTTCAGCTTTTTGATTTTATTGAGAAGACAGAAAATTATTCAGATGAGCTAGCGATTCAGAAGTTGCCTCAGTTGAAAAAAAGTCAATTGTCGAATATCAAGGCCCATTTGTACAAGCAGGTTTTAACAAGTTTGCGACTTCAGTATTTATCGCGGCGAAGTGATAGCGAGATTCGAGAGAGTATCGATTATGCCCAAATCTTGTATCAAAAAGGATTTTATTTGCAAGCACTTCGGTTGTTGGATAAAGCAAAATTGAACGCCAGAAAAATTCATGCCGACATTTTAACCTTGTCTATTGTTCAGTTTGAAAAAGTAATTGAATCCCAATACATCACGCGAAGCATTGATTCACGTGCCGATGAGTTGACATCGGAAAGCACGGAGTTAGAGAATAGAGTGAGTGGAGCAATTCATTATTCAAACATTGCGTTGCAACTCTATTCGTTGTATTTGAAAGTAGGGTTTGTACGCAATGAAAAAGATCATGTCTTCGTAAAAGATTTCTTTTATTCCAAACTTCCGAAGGTGATTCCGAATAGATTGAGTGTAGAAGAACGGTTGCATTTGTATAATGCGCATATTCGGTACAATCACATGATACAAGACTTTGTGATGTGTTACAAGTATGCGAAACTATGGGTTGATTTGTTTGAGACATATCCTGTACTCGCTGATCAGAACAAAGAATTGTACCTAAAGGGAATGCATAATTTATTGTTAGCGTTGTTTAATCTTCGAAGTTATCATCGGTATGTTGCTGTTTTGACCGATTTGGAACAAAATCCTCCCAACGACCGTGACAGTGAGAATGTAGTGTTGTTGTATAAGCAGTATGTTTTCACAAATCAAATTAATCGGTTCTACTTGGAGGGAAATTTTCAAGACGGATTGAAGTTGGTTTCCCCAATTTTAGAGTTTGTAGCCTCTTCTCAGGAAAAACTAGATGTACATCGTTCGCTCGTTTTTTATTATAAAATTGCTTGTTTGTATTTTGGGAATGGCGACAATCGCAAAGCAATCTATTATTTGAATCTTATTATTCAAATGAAAGAACAGAGTATCCGCGAGGATATTCAAAGTTTTGCTCGGATCCTGAATTTGATTGCACATTTCGAACTGGGAAACGACGATTTGTTGGAGTATCAAGTCAAATCGGTTTATCGATATTTGAGTAAAATGGGCGACTTACAAGGCGTTCAAAAAGCAATTCTGGATTTCATCCGCAATTTATCACGGGTCAATCCATCTGATTTAAAGCGTGCCTTTAAGCAATTGTTGCATAAATTGACAAAGCTGAGTCAATCCAACTATGAAAAACGTCCATTCTTATATTTGGATATTATTTCGTGGTTGGAATGTAAAATTTCGGACCGAACGGTACAAGATGTAATTCGCGAAAAGTTTGAACGCGAGATTAAAACGGGCAAGAAAAATTACTTCCCCGGTGTGTAAACGTCCGAAATCAAACACAATAGTCGCAATAATTGAAAAAGTCTGATGTATGTGTGAATGGAACGTCGGCATCGTAGATTTCGTCTAATAACAAACGGAGTACTTCCGGGAAAAGTTGGATTGCAGTTTGCATTTCGTAGTTCCCCAGTCGAATCGTGAACGGACTTTCATTCAGTTTAACAAATGATATAATCGCTGAACTTTCGGGTATAACGTTGTATTTCTTGAAATACAGAAAGTTGTAGACGAGCAATTGAAAAAAATGTTTGGATTTGAGACAATACTCGACGAGCAACGTTGCATCGGTTGGGTCGACGTTTTCAAGATCCTTTTTACTAGGATTTTTTCCAACATCTTCCGACTTCACATTTCCAGTTTTGTAATCGACGATTCGAATTTTCCCATTCAATGAATCAATTCGATCTGCAAAACCTTTTAATTTGATTTTTCGAATTTTACCAGCTACTTCAACTTCTATTATTTCAACAAATTCTTCTTCCAACGCTTCAATGAAAAACGGCGAATTTACGTGTGTGAGCAGCTGTTTTTTCTCAAATTTTAAAAAACGCTTTGTTAGTTCGTGGGCCATTGAAAAACTCAGAAAATTCTTGCCTTTTTCAAACGCTTCCGGGTCATTGTTGAAGTGTTCACTGAATTTTTTCCGAAGTAATAATTCACAGTTTTTGAGCATTTTATCAATATCTTCTGGTTGAAGAGCTGGAGGTTGAATTGATTTTAATTCGCCATTTTTTTCTCTCCTCGAAAACGGTCGGTAAAGGTCTTCCAACACCTCGTGAATAAACGTACCAAATGTATTACTCTCTACTTCTTCTTCTATTTTCTTTTCCTCTCCAAATTTGAGGACATATTTGTAGTAAAAGTCGAGCGGACAAGCAATAAACGTTTTGATCGCACTCGCAGACGTTCCATTTTCAAATAGTTCGTCTAATCGTGTAATCACTTCAGGTGTTTTTTCAATATGCGTGATTTTTGAATTTACCTCCTCACTATCGATTGTATAGTATTTTTTGATCAGTTCAATCGCTGGATTGCTTCGTGCAAGTTCTAATTCCAATTGCATTAAATAGCGACTTGGTTCGTTTGAATTGATGGATTCTGACGAGGTAGTATAGGTGATATACATGTGTTCACATG
>SSGT01000171.1 GCA_008017065.1 Crocinitomicaceae bacterium | reverse complement strand
TACGATAGCGAATCCGTCGGTACGTCAACGTATTTTTCCTCCGGTTAATCAGCGAGCGACCTTTTTTAAATTTTTCTTTTTTCGAAATGCGATTGTGGGAGTGATTTTCGCAATTGCACAACCTGTTTTTGGAACGCAAAAAGTGATTGGTTACAAGGAGAATACGGAATTGTTGATCGCCGTGGATATTTCTTCATCGATGAATGCCAAAGATCTGGATCGGGCACTCTCGCGCTTGCAAATTGCAAAGCGAGCGATGATTGAACTTATCAATAATCTACACGGAGAAAAACTGGGAATTGTCGTGTTTGCTGGTCAAGCGTACGCACATTTGCCGTTGACGTTGGATTACGATGCCGCCAAAATGTATGTCAACGAGATTGAGACGACAATGATTACCGATCAAGGTACCAACATTCCAAACGGACTTCAGTCATCGCAGTTGATGTTTTCGAAATCACGTGCAAATCGCTTACTTATTTTATTGACAGATGCCGAGAATCATGAACTCGGGATAGATGAGGCAATGAGCTCATTGGCTGAAAACAAGGTTCGTGTGGCAGTGCTCGGAATCGGAACCCGCAACGGTGGATTGATTCCAAATCATCCTAAAAAGCCGCAGTTGGGCTACAAAATCAATACGCAAGGCAAACGGATTGTTTCCAAAATGAATGCGGATTTAGTAAAAGAAATCGCATTGCAGTCAACCGGTGTTTTTGCTACCACAACGAACGCATTTCCAGATTTAAATCAGTTGTTGCTTCGCTTGAAAAAACACAATTTAGAGACAAAATCGAGCGTAGCTGAATTAGATGTTCAACAGAATCGTTATCAAATTCCCCTTTTCTTCGCCATTGTGAATTGGATTTTATTTACAATTTGGTCAGCTTCGGGCAGCAACAGGTGGCGTTTTTTTCAGAAGAATCGTTAATTTAGTGACCTTGAAAACCATTGTTAACAGAATTTAACCCCTCAAAAAGAGGTAAACATGTAATTTTGCAAGCAGAATCAACATGTGAGGATAGGGTCTGCTTCCGATCCTCTCATAGATAAATTTGGACTACGAATAAAATGAAACAAGTTGTTTTAATTGGTTGCTTTTTGGCTGTGGGGTTTGTGGGTTTTTCACAGGTCTGGCGCGACTCATTGAAAGAGGCGAGAAAGTACTTTTTGAACAAAGAATACAGCAAATCGTACGCGAAATATCAACTTGCTCAAAAGTATGCACCAAGTGAGATTGATTTGTCGTTGGAAATTGCACAAGCTGCATACAAAGCGGGGAAGTTTCAGCAAGCGGAAAACTTGTTTTCGACGCGCAAATCGAAAACAGAAGTAAGTACAGAAAAAGGAAAATTAAATCGCTTGATCGGAAATGCGCAGATGAAGCAAAAGCAGTATCAAAAAGCGATTCAATCCTACAAAAGAGCGTTGCGTGTAAACCCAACCGATGACGCAGCACGTTACAATTTGGCACAGGCACTGCGTCAATTGCAAACGGAGAAAAAGCAAGAAAAAAACGCTCCACAAAAGAGTGCTCCGCAACCACCACACTCAAATCAGAAACAAAATTCTTCCAATACCGTTCCTCCAAGCAATCCAACGCGGTCAAATCAAAAAAAGCAGGAAGGAACAGCAAGGCAAGAGAAATCCGATTTATCGCCTGAAAAAACGGAACGTTTGCTGGACGAGTTGATGAAAAAAGAGATTGCTACCAAAAAGAAGTTTGAAGGCATGAGAGCTGCAACAGGAAATAATTCTAAATCAAGAAAGGATTGGTAATGAAGTATTTGTTGTATATACTGTCGTTTATTTCTACAATTGCTTTTGGTCAAAAAGATGCAGTTGTGCTAACTGTCGATCACGAAGAAGTGCAGGTGGGCGATCCTTTGGTTGTGACCATCAAGTCGACCGTCTCTGGAAATTTGGAATTGAACTTTCCGGACGAGTTTGTATCTGGATCAGCCGTTCAAAATGGGATGAACCAAGAAATGGATTTTCGTTCGGGAAAAGTAAAAACGATTTATTTTTATGCAAAAAATGGTGCTTTTTCTAAAGAAGGAAAGTACGTGTTTTCGGCATCGATTTCAAGTAAAAATAAGGTGTATCGCTCCAAGAATGTGACGGTTCGGGTCACAAAAGGATGCAATTCGAAAGATGAAATCACGCGGAGAAACTTACGACAACCATTTTTTGGAGTGATTGATCGATCAAAATCACGTATTTACGAGGGTGAAGCGTTGATCTTGAACGGCAAAATCTACTCCAAACTACCGCTCGATTTCAACGGTTACCGTCCGTTTGAAGTAGAGGGAAATGCAGAGTCAATCAACATTAATTCATCCAATGAGTTGATTTTTAGCACAGAAATAATCAAAGGGCAAAAATTCGCAGCGGCTACGTTCGGAAAGCAATTGCTGTTCTTTTCAACGCCGGGAAAATACGAAATTCACCCGTTTGAATTGGCCGTAATGTACGAGTCAGAAGATGGATTTGCGGAAACCGCGGAGTTGAAATCCAACGCAAATGTGATTGAGGTTTTGCCACTTCCTTCCAATGCACCTGCGGATTTCACTGGTGGAGTTGGGAAATTTAAAATCCAACGTTCGGTAAAAACGAATACCTTCCAACAAGGCGATGTGTTGCAAATGACGGTGGTGGTTTCAGGTGCTGGAAATTTACATCAAGTGGATGTTCCCGAGTTCGATTTGCCAAGGGGTGTAACGATGTACGGCGATCCTGAAGTAGAGGAAAAATTCCACTTTGGATTGCATGGCGCTGAAGGAAAGAAGATTTTTACGTATAATATCCAACTCGTTGACGCAGGAGCACTTAAATTTCCAGAAATGACGTGGAGTTATTTCGATCCTGAATTAAAAAAGTACACGACGATACGTGAAAAATCGATTCAACTTTCGAGTGAAAAAAATATCGATTTTCAGGCAGAATTGCCCGAAGAAGTAGAGGAGGAACTCGAGTCAACGAAGCAAAACCGTGTTTCTGTCGTCGACAAGCAAGCAGCAAACAAGACGTCTTCCTCTTTTTCTCAATCCATCTTTTTTTGGCCAACGGTGTTGAGTCCTGTCGTTTTTGCGTTGTTTTTTCTTTTTTGGATGAAGGGAAAGAAAAAGCAGCCAATCGAAAAGCCAGCTGCGGTTGTGGAGTCAAACGAGTTTAAAGCAAAAACAAATGTGATTCACGATTTACTCGCATCTGCACAAGAAGAAGCAGCACGCGGGAATGTGAAAGAAGGTTTTGGATTTATCGAGTTGGCCTTGCGTTGGCAAGCAGCATTGATCTTGAATGAAGATGATGCTAATTTATGCCAAGAAGAAATCACCAACTGTTTTGCGAATATGCAAATTCCAAGCGAGCAAATCACACAGTTTAAGTCCCTGTTGTTGAAATGTCAAGAAGCAAAGTATGCTTTTTTGAACGATGAAATCGCTTTCCAAGCTACCTTGGCGGAAACTAAAAAATGGATCGATAATTTGGCTTAGTTTTCCGATGGGAATCTAACCTGCATCTTATTCGCTTTCAATCTACTTCATTTGTCGGATAAATTCATGGAATCGATTGGTTTGGCTTAAAAAAAATCCAAAAAAGTCTTGATTCCAAAATTTCTTGCGGTACTTTTGTGCTTCTTAAAGTGAAATGAAGGATTACAAACCACATCACGTTGTTTTTTTTATTGTTGGAGTTTGCTTACTGCTTGCTCCTGTTGTTTGGTTCATACCAAATGACGGTTGGTCACTTGGAGCGGTTAAAGTACGTTTTCTGGGATACGAAAAATTGATGTCTCCAACCCAAAAGAAGCAAAAAGACATTTCCAAGATTGTCACCAATGTGGACACAACGATGGTGGAAACGCCGAAATTAGACACGGTGCAACCGGATTCTACCAAACAGCGCGTCATGGGTATGCCGTCTGGCGGAAAGCTCGTAACGGAAAGCGCAACATCAATTAGTTTCAACGAATTCGGTTTGGAGCGCCTGCATCAGCTTTTTGAAAAAATGGAAGCGGCGGTTTCTTCCAAACGGAAAGTACGCATTTTACACTACGGCGATTCTCAAATTGAAGGAGATCGAATGACTTCCTATATTCGACAACGTATACAAGAACAATTTGGAGGCAGTGGTCCAGGAATGATCCCCGCGGTGAATGTTTACAATACGTTTTCTTACAAGCAAACTTGTTCACCTAATTTTCAGCGATTGACATCATTTGGCGGACCGCAGCTGAAATCTCGTCGTTATGGCATTATGAATTCAGTCGGCCGATTCACGCAAGAATACAAAGACTCCGCAGAGCGCATGGCCGTGACGAGCATCAAAGAAGCGTGGGTTGAAATTCAGCCTTCGCCAATGGCCTACGGACGCGCGAAGCAATACAACAACGTCGACATGTATTACACGAGTTGCTACCGTCCCTGCAAATTGCGTGTGTTTGAAAAAGGAAATCTCATTTTGGAAGACAGTTTGATTCAAGATGGAAAATACCATGTGTTGCATTTGAATTTTCCGAATACACCAGGCAAGTTGCGGTATGAATTCTCCAGCGCAGTAAGTCCCAATATCTTAGGGTTTTCGTTAGAAGGCGACGTAGGTGTACAAGTTGATAATGTCGCGATGCGTGGTTCTAGTGGTACGTTTTTTGGTAAAATCGATCAACAATTGGCGGGAAAAATGTATCAAGACATGAACACAGAGTTGATTATCATGCAATTTGGCGGAAATTCTGTTCCGTTTTTTAAAGATAGTAGTTCTGTCAAGCAGTACGCACGGCAATTCAAGGGACAACTGTTGACGATCCGAAAATTGCGTCCTTCGGCTGCTATTATCGTCATTGGTCCGAGTGATATGTCGACGTTCCAAGATGGTGCTTACGTGACCTACAATTACCTTCCAGCATGCGTGCAAGCGATGCGAAAGGCAGCGTTGGAGGTTGGCGCAGGATATTACGACTTGTATGCGGCAATGGGTGGTCAAAACTCGATGCCTTCATGGGTTGAGCGCGGTTTAGCGGGCGATGATTACATTCATTTCAGTAACCGCGGAGCAAGTATTGCCTCTCAACTATTTTACGATGCATTTGCAGCAGAATATGCCAAATGGAAAACGCAATGAACAAAATAATTATGCAACTAATAGGAACATTACTCGTAGCGATTTCATTGATTGCCTGCAATTCGCATGGTCAAAAGGACACCATACGGCGAAGCGATTCACTCAATAGCTACAAAAACAGAGCGTTTTTCGGTGTGGTGGATTCAACGTTGACAAAGAAGTATCCGTTTATCCACTTCGAGCGCAATCATTACAAGTTTTATACAGAAAACAGCGCCAATTTCGAAAAGTTGTATTACGATTTCCAGCAAATGATCAAACACAAAGATCGGAAATTAAATTTTTACCACATTGGCGGTTCGCATTTGCAAGCAGATATCTACACCCATGAAATGCGAACGTATTTGCAAACCAATTGGCCGGGATTAATCGGTGAACGCGGTTTGGTGTTTCCGTTTGATTTGGCAAAAACAAATAATCCATGGAACTATGAATTTTCGTCGCCAAATGCGTGGAAAAGCTACAGAAGTCCAGTAGATCGTCCTGATTCAGTGGATTACGGTATTTTAGGGGCGGTGGTTGAATGTCCGGATTCCGCAATTCAAATCAGCTTTAAGTACGACAAAACGAAAGTGAAACCGGGCTTTGACCGCCTGCGAATTTACCACAACAAAGGCGATTTCCCGTATGCGTTGCATTTTGGTGCCGACGAAATTTTGGTGCTTCGAAAACAAACGAATACAGAGGTGGGGTACACGGATGTTTATTTTACCGATGAATTGACCAGTTTTTCAGCCAATTTTTCAAGGGATACGATTGCGCCGTATACGATGCGTATTTTAGGCTTTCAATTGTCGAACAAAGAGCCCGGAATTTCTTACAACACAATTGGAGTAAATGGCGCGGGTTTGTATACGTATCTGGGGAATAAGTATTTCGAAGAGCAATTGAAAGAGTTTCCGCCTGATTTTTTTGCATTTTCCGTTGGTACGAACGACGCAAATACGACCTACGCGAATTTTCGTCCAGAGGTTTTTCGAGCGAATTTGGATTCGGTACTACAAATTGTGATGCGCGCCAATCCGAACTGTGCAATTTTATTGACGGTTCCCAACGATGCGTTTTACAAAAAGAAATACTTAAATAAAAACGTCGCACGTGAGCGTGAAATGATCATTCAGTTGGCTAAGAAGTATGAAGCTGCTGTGTGGGATTTTTACGGAATCATGGGCGAACTTGGTTCTGCAAAAACGTGGACACGAGCGGGATTGATGCGAACTGATCTCGTCCATTTTACTGCCGATGGCTACCGTTTGAAAGGAAATATGTTTTACGAATCGTTCCTGAAGTGGTTGGAACAAATGGAATTGAGGCAACAACAGCAAAATCAAAAGGTGAATGGATCGAATTAAGCATATTTTTTCATGGGACGTCGATGCCTTGATGTTCAATCAATTGAATTTCTGGATCTTCTTTCTTGCTGTTTTAGTTTTGTTTTCCATGGTGCACCAAACAAAATGGGTCAGAAGCCTGTTTTTGACGGTTGTCAGTTTATTTTTCTACTACAAAACTTCTGGTTTATCGGTTGTTATCTTGGGTGGATCACTCGTGATCAATTATGCGTTGGCACGTCAAATTGATTTGTCGGCATCCAAATGGTGTAGGAAGTCCGTGTTGACGTTTGGTGTTTTATTCAATATTTTGATTCTTGCGTACTTCAAATATGCTTATTTTTTCACAGAATCATTCAACGAGATGTTTCGGACCAACTACGAGGTTTTTAATGTTTGGTCGCTCTGGAAATCTGGTTTTAGCACGGCAGGATCAAGTGTCGTAGAGAAAATAATCGTTCCAGCAGGAGTTTCATTTTTTACCTTTACAAGCATTGGGTATTTGGTCGATGTGCAACGAAAAGAAGTAAAATCAATTCGAAATTTCTTCGATTTCACACTGTTTCTAACGTTTTTCCCACACATCATTTTGGGTCCGATTGCGAAAGCGAAGGAATTTGTTCCACAGATTGAAGCTCCGTATCAATTGGATAAAACGGATTTCAGTTGGGCAATCGCGCAGATTGTGAAGGGCTTGGTGAAAAAATTGATTTTGGCAGATTATATCGCCGTTCATTTTATCAACAAGGTAGTTGATCAACCGGAAGACTATCCGGGGTTTGTGAGTGTGGTGGCGATGTGGGGATACTCGCTTCAAATTTATGGTGATTTTTCAGGTTACATCGATATGGCACGTGGAATTTCGCGTTTGATGGGATTCAAACTCATGAAAAATTTTAATTCGCCCTACAAAGCGATTAACGTAGCCGATTTTTGGAGGAGATGGCACATCGCGTTGGGATCGTGGTGGCGCAATTATTTGTACATTCCGCTCGGAGGAAATAAAACAGGTGGTTTTGGGACGTACGCAGGAATTACAATTATTGTACTCTTTTTGGTGTTTATCACACAATGGTACGAACTGATTTTTATCTACATCGGAACAATGGCGGTGTATTTGATCGGAATGTTGATTTTTCCGGGTATTAAAAAGTATGTGCACCGCGACCTAAATTTATTGATTACGATGATTGTCGGAGGTTTGTGGCACAACCCAGAGCAAAATTTTGTCATTTGGGGAGCGATGAACGGACTTGCCTTGGTATTATTTAATCACTGGAAAAAAATCAGTCCATACGAAAATTCCACGCGCTGGATTGCACATGCATGGAAAATCTTTCTGACTTTCAATTTCATTACATTCACCCGCATTTGGTTTCGATTGACAGAAGATCATCAACCGATGGAAATGTTGAATCATATTTGGAAAAAATTCGACTTTTCAGCGCAAGCTTTCGGACAAATGTGTTATACGTTTGCGCCAGCATTGATTGTAATCGTGCTCGGAATGATCGTTCATTGGTTGCCAACGCGTTGGAAAGATCGAACACTTACCATTTTCACAGGTTGGCACGTAGTTGTGCAAATGCTTGCTGTTGCTGTAACTGTGTTTTTGACGTATCAGCTGATTTCAGAGGTTTCAAAACCAGTTTATTTTGTGTTTTAAAAAACAGCAGCCGCTCTATTTCAGTTGAAGATACGTTTGTTTGCTCTCTGGAGTTGCTAGTAATTGCGGAATTTCATTGCGTGTTTCGAATGAAAATCCAGGAATCAAATCAACCGTACGTAAGTCAATCGCTACTCCGTTGATTATGTGTTTTTGAAAGAAGTAGCTGATGTCTTCACGCAGGTATTTTTGTGCCAATTCTAGGAAAAGCTCATCTGTAAATCGTTTGTTTTCCCGAACACAAATACCAAGTAATTCCTTCATTAAATCATCTAATGATAGCGTATAGTTGCTTTTCAACAGAATTTGGTTGTCTAACCAAAGTGCGAATATCGCGCCGCGTCGATACGGAATTTTTTCCACGTCTCTGCTCTTCCAAAAGTCATCTTTGATGCGGTAATTCGGTTCGTTCCGTTCGGGATTCTTCCAGTGCGCTTCGAGTACATTTTTGTTGAAATCGTCTTGCCAATCCTCGAGCGATAAATCACCGCTTCGGAGACGGTTTTTGTAGGTGTAGTAGTCGGTAAAGCCCTCACTAAACCAATAGTTCAGTTCTTCGTGCTTCATTCCAATCTTTCCACCGATCCAATTGTGCATCAATTCGTGATTGAAAATGTAGTTGATGACGTTCCAATTGTTGAATGGATTGTTGGTTGACAAAATATCAAACGCATTGTGAACTCCTGATCCAGTAGTGCTCTGTCCAGTGAACGAACTATCGGTTGTTGTCTGTGTTGGTGTGAGAATAACCGTGAAATAGGGGGCTGAATTGTCGTTCCAAAAAGTGCGTTGCGATTGAACCGTTTTTTGCAACGCAGCCAACAACTTATCGTCTTGATAGTCGTTAAACCAATCGGCGCGAACCGCAAAATAAACGGGCTTTTTTTCGTAGGTAAATTGATGAATACGGTAATCTCCACCCACGAAGACAGAATGGTAGAATTCACCCCACAGTTTGATTTTGGTTAGTTTTTGATGTTTCTTTTGACTGTCGAAGGTGTTGTGAATGACATAATTTTCCGGGAAGTCGATCCAGTCAATCAGTACGTTGAGCTCGTGATTTTCCGCTTTCGAGTTAAATACTTCTTCTGGAACGGTGAACATGTTTTCTCCCAACACGTGAAAATGCTCTTTGCGTATTCTCGGTCGGTATATTTTTTCGAGCGGATCACCAGCATAGTCTTGTTTGATTCTGTACACGAAGGAAATTTTGTTGGATTTGGGATGGTACACAACAATTCGGTTGCTATCGGGAACAAACTTGAAGGTATATCCTGGGTTTTCCGTGTTGATAATTTGCACGCAATTCATCAAACTATCTTGTCCCCAAACGTTGTTCGAATAATGAAAATAAGTAGAATCAGTCGCTTTTTTGGGGGTATACGTGAGTTCAATGCGCATTCCTTCCATGGCCATGTTTTCTGAATAAATCACACGGTAATTAACCGTTTCTTGCGCAAACGAAATCAACGGGAGCAAGAATAGAAAAAATAGTTTGTTCATCGATCATTATGAATTGGTTACACGAAAGTAAATAAAATAGGTGAGTTTTATCCAATGCGCGTTATGTGTGATTTTTTTGTACATTTGGTTGTATCTTAAAAATGGCTTATGCGCTACTTACTGCTTTTCACGTTATTTTTAATCCCGTTGTTGTCTGACGCGCAATTGCGTCAAGTTGCAGCAAAAATTGTCAATCCCGGAGCTTTGTATAGCAGTTACGATTTTGAGGAGGACCACGGAAAATTGAAACCTGCGATACGTGTGAGTGGAAGTAGTGCCGATGTCACGCGGATTATCACGTATTCCAACGAAACGAATTGGCCAGCAGCGATGCAACAGTTGGATTCTAGGATTTCTAATCGGGCGAACATTCAGTTGTATACGGTCTACAAAATTTTGCACACGAGCGACTATTGCATCTTGATTGTTCCCGCTGCTGAGAATAAGCACATGCCAGAAAACATGCGTCCGAGTCAAGATATTTTTTTCATCATGACGTTAGACGGCGCAGCCTTCGAAGGAAATATCCCAGATGCGCATGCGGTCGAATCGTACGATGAGGATGAAGAAGACGAAGAAGGAAGTGGTGTTACTAAAATCGTTGCGCCAGGCGATCTGTATTCAACATTTGATTTGAACAACAATGCTTCGATGCGCGCGATTGTTGTAGAATCAGGGATTTTGACCGAAGAGCAGTTTCAAGTAATCGTGAAATTGGCCCATGAAAAAAATTGGCCATCCGGAATTTCATCGCTCGAAAAACGCATTGCAGTGGCCGAGAAAATGAAAGAATACACCGCATACTACATCATGCATTTCGGCGAAAACGAGGAATACGTGCTGGTGTGGATTCCCATCGATGAAAATGTACACATGCCCGTTGCGATGCGACCGACAGATCAAGAAGGGTTTTATTTTGTCTTGAAAAGCACAGCGGTAGAAATTGGATACTAAGTGAAGTTCCGCAGTCTACTTTCATACTCTGTGCGGTCTTACAATTTCGTCCTTGTCGACCAATGAATTGTCTGTCGAAGTATGTTTGATTCCAACGATTGATTGGAAGTTGATCTTCATTGTTGTTGTTTTGTCGAAGTTGTGCGGCTGACGCTTTGCAATGTGCTGTTATTCTTTGTTTTCCAATATTTGTAGTAGTTCTTGGTTTAAGTATAGTTTCTCTTTTCCCACTTTTTCTGATTTCAAAAAACCGTTTTCTTCTAAAGCAATCAAATAATTTCCAACTGTCTTTAAGTTTCCAATATTTTCATCTATTAGGTGTTGTCGCTTGGTGTAAGGTAAACGGAATAAAATCTCTACCAAGTCTTTTGAATAAACTTTTGGCAATTTTGTTTTGATTTCGTTTGCAGTTTTGTTCATTGCAGAAGTTATTTTATCAAGTCGTTCCAAACCTTTCTTTGATGTTTCCTCAATCATATCCAACATATACCAGATATAGGCTTCCCATTCGTTATTTTCGGTTACGCCACGCAAACGCTTGTAATAATCGGCTTTGTGCTTGATGATGTATTCACTTAAATAGATGGCAGGTGTATCTAGCAAACCCGAAAGCTTGAGATACAATAATGATAAAATTCTTCCTGTTCTTCCGTTGCCGTCCGAAAATGGATGTATGGCTTCAAACTGATAGTGCATTAACGCCATTTTGATAAGTGGGTCTATGCTTTCATCTTCATTGATGAATTTTTCCAAATTCGCCAATTTTTCACGGATAACCTTTTCGCCACTTGGCGGTGTGTAAATTACTTCGCCTTGCGTGTTGCTTAAATTAGTGCCAGGCGTTACCCGAATAGAAGCACTATTTTGCGTTATACATTGAACAATTTTAACACAAAGATTGGTTGTTATAAATGGTTTTGTTTTCAATTCTTCTAAGCCTAACCATAGTGCCTCTTTGTAGCTTAAAACTTCTTTTGTAGCTGAGTTTTCAACTTTTTTATCAGCAATTAATGATTTGTAGAGTTCATCGTTTGTTGTAATAATGTTTTCTACTTCTGAGCTCGCTTTTGCTTCTTGTAAATAAATCGTGTCCAAAAACAGTGTAGGGTTGGGTAAATTGAGTAAAGTCCCATTTAGTTGTGCCAATGCTCGTCCAGCCGAAATTGCTTTTCGAAGTATCTGTTTAGTTTCGATGTCCACCTTTGGTGGCAGTAATGGTAGGTCGTTATACGGAACTTTATGGTCAAATTTTGTCATTATGATCAAATGTAAGTTTTACTCTCGTTGTTAGTACAAGAGTAAAAATACTGAAAATTTACTCTCGTTTTTAAAAATACGGTAAAATTTACGCTCGTTCAACTTTAATAAGAGTTTGTCGTTTGTGAGCTGTCTTGTAATAAAATCCCATAACTTAACTACACCTCTTCGTTTTGTCAAACCCACACAACCAACCTCAGATGCATAAGTCTACTGAAACCGCATCGACTTTCTAAAATATAGAAATTATTTGTTAGCGTTCAATCACAACGCAATGAACTGTTTTTTTTAGCAGTTTGAAATTTGCTGTTTTCTGTGTCGATTAACTCGGATTTATGGACAATACTCACGTTTTAGTCTTGATCCATTTTAACGAATGTAATTATTCTCCAACAAATCTCATTCACTGAATCGTTTTATTGAACATTTTGCGGTTAGCAGGCGTGTAGATTTCTGCAGTGCGAAATTAAAAAACCAAACATCTTCAATGTCCTTCTATGCCTAATATGGTTATTATGAAAATCCCCACGTTTTGGTCTTGATCCCTAAATTTCTTGGGCATAAAAAAACCGCCTGATAAAATCAAACGGTTTTTTGTGTGGGAACGGAGGGAATCGAACCCCCGACACAAGGATTTTCAGTCCTTTGCTCTACCGACTGAGCTACGTTCCCGCCTTAATTGTGGGTGCAAATATAATCACATTATTTGAATCTGAAAGCGTTCAATTGATTTTTTTTTGTTTTTTTCGATGTATCTTTGCAAAACATGAGCAATAATAAACGATATCTAGTTGTAGATGCGGGAAATACACGAATCAAAGCCGCTATCTTTAACGACGAAGAAATTATAGAAATTCACCATTTTGCGAATACAGAACTGCAACAGTTGAAATCGTTCTTGATCGACACCCGTTACCACGGCGCGATTTTATCGTCGGTTCGTTCTGCCAAAGAAACGCAATGGATGTTGCAATTGATGCCCAATGCACTGTTGTTTCGAATTCAAGCCAAGTTGCCAATTCAATTGGATTATGAAACGCCAGAAACACTTGGCGCGGATCGGTTGGCGAATGCGATCGCTGCATTTCACATCGCGCAAGGAAATTGCGTTATCATCGATGTAGGCACATGCATCAAGTTCGATTTCGTAGCTGAAAATGGACGCTATCAAGGGGGCTCAATTTCGCCGGGTATTCAGTTGCGTTATAAATCCATGAATAGTTTTACAGCAGCACTTCCGCTGATAAATATTACCTCTCCTGCAAAATTAATTGGTAAAACGACCGTTGATTGTATGCATTCGGGAGTAATTGGTGGAATTCAAGCAGAAATTAATCAATTCATTCTGAATTACAAGACTGTTTATCAAGACTTAAGCATTTTCGTGACGGGTGGTGATGCGCAACATTTTGATTTTGAGTCAAAAAACAGCATCTTTGTGAACGAAAATTTGACCCTTTTTGGGTTGTACATTACATTAAAGGAGCATGCAAACTAAAATTATTACGTTATTCTTCATTGGGTTTTCCTTGTTGAGTTTTTCTCAGAAGTACACCAATTCGCCTTTCAGTTCGTATGGCTTGGGTGAGTATGGAGGTTTGGATCACGGAATTTTCAGTGGAATGGGAAATGCATCGTTGGCGATTATCGATTCAACCGTACTCAATTTCAATAATCCTTCTTCGTATGCATCATTGGGAAAAGGTCAACCCTTGTTTTCAACAGGAATTTCATCGCGTTTTTCAGAATTTAAAACAGGTTCCGATATCGCAAATTCTAGAGTTGTCGGATTGGATCATTTTGCGTTAGCCGTTCCTTTTTTGAAGAATTTTGGTTTAGTCGCTGGTTTGAAACCTTTCTCTCGAACTGGATATGATTTTTATCAAGTGGAAGAAACTTCGACTGAAAAAATGAAATACATCTACCGAGGTTCGGGGGGAACACATGAAGTTTTTGGTGGATTTTCAGCGAATTTGTTAGAATTTAAAAAGCACCGTTTAGGCGTAGGAATAAATGTGGGATACATTTTTGGAAGCAACCTGAATGAGCGTATTTCATACATTGATAAGAATTACAACGTAACTGATGCAATCCCAGGAGGAGTGGAAAATACAGGTTTCCGATTGAAAGCTTTGAATTACAAATTGGGAATAAATTATCAATGGAATTTGGATAAATTTAAAACGTTAACATTTGCTGGAACGTTTTCCCCTCAACAACAATTTAATGCGACTCAAAGTTCATTCTTGGCATACTCAACTGATGTAAACAATTCCAATAAATTTGTTTATCAGGATACCATCAGTGAGGTGAAGGGAGATATTACCATGCCTTCGAGCTGGGGAGTTGGATTCAGTTACACCATGCGTCCGAAAAGTACCGAAAACCGCACTAGAACGTATCAATTGATGCTTACAGGTGAAGTTCAAATGACCGATTGGGCAAGTTACCGTACGCAATTCAACGGAACAGTAATGAGTGTGAATTATGGAAATACAATGCGCATTAGTGTTGGAGGTCAATTTTCACCCCATTTCAATTACATCGATCGATCTACAACGGTAGGTTATTTAAGCCGTATTCGTTACCGAGCAGGATTCCAATATGCGACTTTGCCCGTGATCATTCAAACGAAGCAGCAAACGGACTTACTTGTTTCTGTTGGTTTAGGATTGCCATTTGCGATTCAACGTTCTTCTTCTTCCATCAATTTTGGGATCACAGCTGGTCAACGTGGAGATGGAAATTCACAATCGGTGAGTGAACGATACATCGGTTTCAATTTTGGCGTCACGGTATCTCCAGGAATTAATGACCGTTGGTTTAGAAAATTCAAGATTGATTAATGTTCTTTTTTTCGAATTTTCGCATGCGTTTGATCGTTCCATTTTTAGTTGGAATCACTTTACTTGTTGGAACTTCAGGATGTGTGAATGACTTGGATTCCATCCGAAAAGTGACATTCAAAGCAACGGATCCCGACGAGCGAACGCGCAATCTGAAAGTGATTTATACTGACAGTGGCTATGCGCGGGTACAAGTTTTTGCCAATTTAGCGGAAACCTATTCGAAACCGGAAGCGGTAACAAAATTGAAAGAGGGTGTAAAAGTGAATTTTTTCAATGAAAAGGGCGAAATTGTTTCGGTTTTGACAGCCATGTATGGCGAAATTCAGCAAGACAAAGGGACGATGTTTGTAAGAGATTCGGTTCGACTTTTTAATTACAAAAAGAATCAACGCTTGGAAACAGAACAATTGTTTTGGAACCAAAGAGATTCGTCGATTTATTCCGAAAACGCAGTCGTTGTGCGAACACCAGAGGCCGTATTATTTGGACAAGGAATTCGAACAAAACAAGACTTTTCATATTACGAATTTTTAAAACCTAAAGGGAAAATTTCGGTTCAAAAATAAGATGGGACAGTTCTATATTTTGAAAGATCAATTGAAAGTTTGAATTCTGTTCTTACATTTGCATAAAAAATAAAAAACATGGGAATCTACAACAAAGTAATGCTCTATTTTTGGTTGGTAATGGCCGTATTGATTTTTGTTGGAGTGACCATCATGGGGATTTACGAAGGTTTTGACCGTTGGGTTTTTTCGTATTTGTTTGGAGGAATTTCCTTGTTGATGTTTTTTGTGCGTAGATACATGATGAAACGCATGGTCAAGCACATGGCTTACCTTGAAGAATTGAAGAAAAGTCAGAACAAATAGTACATTCATTGTTCAATAAAAATAACCTTTATTTCTTCCGTTCATCAGTCATTATTGCCAACAATCTGAATTTGTTGATTGTACAATTTTGATTGATTATTTTTGTGAAGATAATTTTCCTTAGTTGCCTTCAGTTACTACGAGTTTAGAATGAAACGTATGAGATTTCTCCGGTTTGGTTTACTTTTTCTGTTACTACTTATTGGTTTAGGCGGTAATGCACAACGTTTACTTACTGGTGTGATAACAGACGAAACCAATTCGCCGATTCCTTTTGCGCGGGTTTATGTCAAAAACGATGCGGATTTGCGTGTTCAAGCTGACGTCAATGGAGTGTACGAAATGCGCTTGTTTGAAGGCGAATATTTCTTGGTAATTTCCTCGATGGGATATCAAGATCGTGAATCATACATTGTTATCAATTCCGTAGATACAACCCGCAGAGATATTCAATTGTTTCCTGCAAAAGTCCAAGAATTGGAAGCTTTTGAATTGGTAACCAAACGAACCAACCCCGGTCGCGATATCATGATGAAGGTGGTTGAAAAACGAGATCAAATCAATCCATGGAATTTGCCACATACCGTGGACGTGTACATCAAAGCTTCTGAAAAAATCACGCGAACGGGGAAGGAGAAAGACAAAGACAAAGACGAGGAAGTCGGTCAAATCGAAGATCCTTTTGAAGCAGAAAAAAAGAAAATTATGGCCGCTGCAAATGACATGAACCTCCTCGAGGTACAAATTCAGCGCAATTTTTCTCCGCCTGCGAAAGTCAAAGAATTTAGAAATGCATACACCCTACGTGGCAATGATAAACAATTGTATTACACGACCACTGTGAAATCAAATTTCAACTTTTTCCAAAATTTAATCCACCTCAACGACCTGCATCAATCGCCCGTAAGTTCTCCAATTTCAACTCCTGGGATTTTGTCCTACAAATACAAGTTGGAAGCGCAATACATGGAGGAAGGACGAAAAATCCATAAGATCAAAATCATCGCTAGAAATACAGCAACCACTACGTTGACGGGTTATATTTATGTGATCGATTCTGTTTGGTTGATCCAAAAGCTGGATCTCACCATGGAAAAGGGAAATTTGTTGAAATACGATTATTTTCGAATCGAACAAACCTTTAGCCAACCGGG
>SSGT01000123.1 GCA_008017065.1 Crocinitomicaceae bacterium | reverse complement strand
TTATTGGTTCGCACGTGGTTCGCAGATTTTTAACAAACTATCCAACATACAACATCGTTAATTTTGATAAGTTGACCTATGCGGGTAATTTGGCGAACTTGAAAGATGTTGAAAATCATCCAAATTACACCTTTTTTAAAGGAGATATTTGTTCGTTGGAAGACGTAACGAATGCTTTTGAGAAGCATCAAATTACACATGTTATTCACCTCGCTGCTGAATCGCATGTCGATCGTTCGATCGAAGGTCCGCTCGAGTTTGCAATGACTAACGTGGTTGGTACGCTCAATTTGTTGAGTGTTGCGAAATCGTTTTGGAAGGAAGGAGAACATGTGTTTCACCACGTTTCAACCGACGAAGTCTACGGTAGTTTGGGGGCAGAAGGATTATTCACGGAGGAAACTCCTTACGATCCACGGAGTCCATATTCGGCTTCCAAGGCATCGTCGGATCATTTTGTGAATGCTTTTTATCACACGTATGGTTTTCCGATCAAAATTTCAAATTGTTCGAATAATTACGGAAGTCACCATTTTCCAGAAAAGTTGATTCCATTGATGATCAACAACTTGTTGCACATGAAACCACTTCCTGTTTACGGAACGGGTGAAAACATTCGCGATTGGTTGTGGGTGGAAGATCACGCTTCGGCAATCGATGCTATTTTTCACCGCGGAAAAATAGGTGAATCCTACAATGTTGGTGGTTTGAACGAATGGAGAAACATCGACTTGGTTCATTTTTTGTGTGACTTGATGGACAAAAAATTAGATCGTGTTGCGGGTACAAGTGCTTCGCTGATCACGTTTGTGAAAGACCGTGCTGGTCACGACATGCGTTACGCGATCGATGCTTCCAAAATCACCGCTGAAATCGGATGGAAACCCTCGATTCTTTTTGAGGAAGGATTGGAAAAAACGGTAGATTGGTACTTGGAGAATCAAGCGTGGGTGGAAGAAGTTACGAGCGGTGAATACCAAGCATATTATGCAAAAATGTATTCGTAGAACTGCGTTTCGATTGATCACAGTCCCTAGATTTGGTGGCCTATCGTTCGAATAAATCTCTTAATTTCGTGTTATGTTCTATCGCGCTTTTTGGACGTTGTTTGTTTCATCTTGGTGTTTTTATGCACAGGGTCAAGCGCGTTTTTTTCAGCCAGCGGATAGTCTTAACAAGGCGCGACTGATCGGAACATCAATCGGAATTGGATCAGTTTGGACAACTTCGATGATCGGACTTTCACAAGTATGGTATGCAGATTTTCCAAAATCGAAGTTCCACACGTTTAACGATTCGAAAGAGTGGATGCAAATGGACAAAATGGGGCACGTGTTTGCGGCGTATCATTTGAGTAAACAGACTTCCTCGTTGTATCGTTGGTCGGGAATGTCGAAAAAAAACGCCGCGTGGATTGGAGCAGGAGTGGGTTGGGGGTATCAACTTTCCTTTGAGTTTTTGGACGGAACGAATGCCGCTTGGGGTTTTTCGTGGTCAGACATTGCTGCCAATACCGTCGGAAGCGGTTTGTTTCTTGCGCAAGAACATTGGGCAACGGAGCAACTCATCCAATTGAAATTTTCATACAGCCCGAGTCCGTATGCCTCCATTCGCCCGGAGGTGCTCGGTAGTTCTTTTTCGGAACGTTTGTTGAAGGATTACAACGGACAAACCTATTGGCTTTCGGCTTCGCCGGGTGTGCTTTTCCCCAAATCACGTATTCCAAAATGGATTGCCGTTGCAGTGGGATATAGCGTGGATGCGAAATTGGTTGGAACTACTGATTTCTTTCAAACAGCGAACGGATTGCAGACATTTGATGCAACACGAGAAATCGTTTTTTCACTGGATATTGACGTGAATCAGTTGGGGATTCGGAAACCGTGGATCAAGAAATTACTGAGTCCTTTCAACACGATCAAAGTTCCATTTCCTGCGCTGATTGTACGAGGAAATGGAATCGAAGGAAAATGGCTGTATTTTTAGTGTTGTTTATTCTTCCCACTTTTTCAGTACAACAGAGGCGATATGTCCTCCGAAACCGAAGGTGTTACTCATCGCGTAGTTGATTGTTGCGGGTTGTGCTTTCTCGAGCGGAAAATTGAATAAATGTGCAAATTCAGGTTCAATTTCTTGCGTGTTGATTGTGGGCGGAACCAAGTTGTCTTGCAACGCTTTGACGCAAATAATTGCTTCAATCGCGCCCGCAGCACCTAGTAAATGTCCCGTCATTGATTTCGTTCCAGAAATATGGAGCGATTTTCGTTCACCAAAAACCCGTTTTGCCGCAATTAGTTCACTTGTATCTCCTTGAGGTGTGGAGGTAGCGTGCATATTGATGTAGTCAATTTGTTCAGCGGTGATTCCGGCTTCTTCCAACGCTAGATTCATTCCCAATACGGCTCCGTCGCCTTCCGGATGCGTTCCCGTTAAGTGATAGGCATCGGCAGCCATTCCTCCGCCAACAACTTCGGCGTATATTTTCGCACCGCGTTTTTTGGCGTGTTCATATTCTTCCAAGATCAAAGCTCCTGCTCCTTCTCCCATCACAAAGCCATCTCTGTTGACATCAAAAGGTCGCGAGGCGGTTTGAGGCGATTCGTTTTGGGTAGAAAGTGCTTTTGCCGACGAAAAGCCACCAATGGCTGCTTGCGTGATTGCAGCTTCAGAACCACCGGAGATAATCATGTCTGCTTTGTTCCAGCGGATGTAGTTGAAGGCTTCAATCAGCGCCGTGTTGGAAGTGGCACAGGCCGAAACGGGACAAAAATTGACCCCACGTAATCCATACTTGATCGAAATGATTCCCGATGCAATATCCACCAAAATACGCGGAATAAAAAAGGGGGTGAATCGCGGAGTACCGTCGCCTTCACAATATTCGATCATCTGGTCTTGGAAGGTTTGAATACCACCGTTTCCAGAACCCCAAATCACGCCAATACGGTCGCGGTTTAAGGTGTCAAAATCAATATTTCCGTCGTTGATAGCTTGATCAACGGAGACTAATGCATATTGTGAAAACAAGTCGTATTTTCTGATTTCTTTGACATCAAAATGTGCTTTTGCATCGAAGTCTTTCAAGGAACAAGCAAATGTTGTTTTGAATTTTGACGTATCAAACGTTGTAATTTGAGCGGCACCGCTCACACCTGCTTGTATGTTTTTCCAAAATGTATCTACGTCATTTCCTACAGGTGTTAGTGCTCCTAACCCCGTTATTACTACTCTTCTCATGTTTTGTTGTTTCGATCAACAAGCACAGAACGGCGATTTGTTGGACATTTCCGAAAAGGAAAATGCTGTCTTCGTTCGTTTTGTCGTTGTTACTGTTATAAAAATCCCAATTCCAATTTCGCTTCTTCGCTCATCATGTCTTTGTCCCAAGGTGGGTCAAAAACGATGTTTACCTTGGCGCTGTTCACACCTTCGATAGCTGAAACTTTGTCTTCCACTTCTTTGGGCATTGTTTCAGCGACAGGACAGTTAGGGGAAGTCAATGTCATATCGATGGAAACATTTTTATCCGCATCAATTGAAACTTCATAAATCAATCCCAATTCAAAAACATCAACGGGGATTTCAGGATCGTAAATGGTTTTTAAAACCTCAACGACTTTGTTTTCTAAATCAATCATTTTTCGTCTTTTTGTGCAACTTCATCGCTTGAAAGTGCTTTCAAAGCTGCCATTTTCATTTTCTTTACCATGCTTGCCAAGCCATTGGAGCGCGTAGGAGAAAGGTGTTCATGCAAACCAATTTCTTGGATAAAATGCAAGTCGCTTTTCACGATTTCTGCCGGATTTTCATTGTTTAACACGCGAATTAGCAAGGCAATAATACCTTTCGTAATGATCGCATCCGAATCTGCGGTAAAGTGCATTTTTCCACCAACATAGGTTGCATCCAACCATACTTGCGACTGACAACCTTCAATGATTCTGTCTTTTGTTTTTTTTGATTCTTCAAGTTGGGGTAAATCTTTCCCCAACTCAATGATGTACTCATATTTTTCCATCCAGTCTTCGTAGATGGCAAAATCGTCTATGATCTCTTGCTGTTTGTCTGCTAATGTCATCTTTGGTGTTTGCTTCTTTGTTGTATGTTCAAGTTATTTCAGCATACCGATGCTTTTTTCAACCGCAGCGATAAACGTGTCAATTTCTGCTTTCGTATTGTAGAACGCAAACGACGCACGCACTGTTCCTGGGATTTTGTAAAAATCCATCAACGGTTGAGTACAGTGGTGTCCTGTTCGAACCGCAATTCCTTGTTTGTCCAGCAATGTTCCCATATCAAAGGGATGTACTCCGTCGACGATGAAAGAAACAACACTTGTTTTTTTCTTTGAATCTCCAATAATTGTCATGTCTTCGAACGTCAACAGCAAATCTTGTGCATAGTCTGCTAGTTCCGCCTCGTGTTGTTTGATCGCTTCTAAGTCGAATTGATTTAAGTATTCAAGCGCTTTTCCTAAACAAATTCCTCCTGCAATATGCGGAGTACCCGCCTCAAATTTGTATGGCAATTCGTTGTAGGTTGTTTTTTCAAAAGTGACTTTCAGGATCATATCGCCCCCGCCTTGGTAAGGAGGCATTTTGTCGAGTAATGCTTCTTTTCCATACAAAACTCCGATCCCCGTCGGACCAAATACTTTGTGACCTGAGAAAACAAAGAAATCACAGTCTAAATCACGCACATCAATTTTCAGATGCTGAATACTTTGGGCACCGTCAATCAACACTTTGGCTCCAACTGCATGCGCTTTTTGGATCATGTCTTTGATTGGATTGATTGTACCCAAGGTGTTTGAAATATGGGTGATGGAAACCAATTTGGTCTTCGGCGACAACAAACGGTCGTATTCGTCTTGAATAATTTCTCCTTTTTTATTGATCGGAATGACTTTCAAAACACACCCTTTACGTTCGCAAAGCATTTGCCACGGAACGATATTGGAATGATGTTCCATTGCTGAAATGAGAATTTCATCTCCGGCAGCAAGCAATTCTCCGTATGAATTGGCAACGAGGTTGATACCATCTGTTGTACCTTTTGTGAAGATAATTTCATCGGAAGATTTGGCATTCATGTAGGAAGCAATGTATTTGCGTGACGCTTCGTACTCGGATGTTGCTTTTTGACTCAGGTGGTGAACACCACGGTGAATATTTGCATTATCTTTGCTATAGTACTGATTGATTGCATCGAGTACAAATTGAGGCTTTTGCGAAGTTGCTCCATTGTCAAAATAGATCAAATTCTTGCCAAAAATGGTTTGTCTCAATGCGGGAAAATCTTCTCGAATTTCACGAACGCTAAATTTCCTTTTGTGTGTTGCTTCCATAACTACTGGCAAAGATACAGTTTTGCTTATTTAAAACACTTCTAAACAGGAAATAGTTTTGTAGCGGTTGATTTATTTCAGCAACTTGAAACCGCGTGTTGTGATTTGATAGTGAAAATGGGATTTTGATTGTTCTACAACCGTAGAATCTTCTTGTGTTTTTGAACTCGTTTTGATGTTTATTCGTCCTTGTTGGTCGATTTTTGCGAGTTGAAAAGTTTCGTAAAACATTGGCGCATCGGCACCTGATTCGCGTGAAGCTAAATGCATGCACGAAATCACTTTTCCGTGTTGGATATAGGAGCCCAGCAGGTCGTGTCCAAAATAACTCGGACAGGCAGGAAACGATTCGTACTTGATTTCCCAAATCAACAAAGCAGCCGTATCGCCGAATTCAATGCGTCCAACAGGATTGCAAACTGCATTTTCAGTCATACCAATGTCCAAATTGGCTTTTAATGCTGCATATTTACCGTCTTTTTTTGCCTTGGCAATTTTAAAATAATCGTTCAAATAGTATTGTTCTCGCCGGCTTACTTCGTCGCTTGCCATCGGTGTCGACAAGAGTTTTACGGTAGGAGCATACAATGTTCCGGTACCGATTTGCAACGCCGAATCTGCATCAAAAAATACAGAATCGATAGAATAGGGGACTTGGAGTAAGGGGAATTTATCCAATTGATGAACGAGCGCCGCAGGATATTCGATATTGGGTTTATTTTTCAAGTTTGATTTCACCTCTTTTCCAACGCAAGCAGTTATGAGTAGCAACATCCCAACAACGTAAATCACAGCTTTCATTCCCAATTTTTTTTTTTGGAAAATTACATATAATTTCAAGAATACGATATGAAATGTGGCTCAAATCAACGCGCGCGAATCAAATATTCATATCGGTAAACAACAAACAGTAACAAATTGCCGTTAGTAAACCGCTTTCCTCATTGGAATGCACCGTTTAATAGATTTCGACAGGATTCATTTCACGACTGATTTGTTTTATTTATCTTTGATTCATGTTTCAAAAGTTACTTGTTTTTGCCTTCGTTGCGTTGATTGGGAATAGTCTTTTTGCACAACGCAACATGAAAGATTCGGTTATTGGTACTCCGTGGGTTGCGGTGCATTACGGCGCGAATTGGACCAGTGGAGATTTAGCAGACCGCTACGGTTTTTTGAATCACATTGGTGCGGTTGCGGGTTACAAGACCTCCAAGAATTGGTTTTGGGGCTTGGACGGCAATTTTATTTTTGGGAATCAGGTGCGCATGACGGGCATTTTCGACAATTTGGTCGATAGTTATGGAAATGTGACGGATGTAAACGGAGATATTGGTAAAATTTTAGTTTTTGCCCGTGGTTTCAACGTCAATTTTGCGGTTGGGAAAGTGATTCCGGTATTCAGAGCAAATCGAAATTCGGGATTGTTTATTCATGCAGGTGCAGGTTATTTGTTGCACAAAATGCGTGTCGAAACGCAAGATCAAGTAATTCCTTCCTTGGAGTTGGATTATCGGAAGGGCTATGATCGCCTCACGATCGGATTGGCTACCCATCAATTTGTAGGCTATGCATTTTTGTCGAATCGCGGTGCAATCAATTTTTACGGAGGATTTTACGCGCAACAAGGATTTACTAAAAATCAACGGGATATTTTCTTTGACCAGCCTACTGTTGCGGTGTCAAAAGAATTGCGTTCCGACATTCAAATGGGACTGAAGTTGGGTTGGTTTATTCCAATCTACAAACGTCAACCAAAAGATTTCTACTTCAATTGATGGGCTTTTTGTACGGAATTTCAGTTCGATTGTACGGTGCGGTAATTTTTCTTGCGCAATTGTTTAGTTCGAAAGCGAAAAGTTGGATCGACGGTAGAAAGAATTTTTGGACGCGGCTTCCAGATGTCGCCGATAAAAACGTGTATTGGTTTCACTGTGCATCGCTGGGCGAATTCGATCAAGGGTTACCCCTGATGAATCAATTGAAAAAAGACGATCCATCCATTTTCTTGGTAGTGACATTTTTTAGTCCCTCGGGCTATGAAAATCACCACAAGCGCAATCATTTGGCTGATTTTGTGTGCTATCTTCCCTTGGATACAAAATCAAATGCAAACCGATTCATCGCACATTTCAAACCTACGCACACGTTTTTTATCAAGTATGAGTTTTGGATAAACTACATTCTTGCTGCACGTAGAGCAAATTCGACCTTGTATTCAGTAAGTGCAATTTTTAGGAATGATCACCGATTTTTTAAGTGGTATGGGGCGTTTTTCAGAAACACGCTGAAGCAATTTGATTATTTTTTTGTACAAAATACAAGTTCGCTCGACTTGCTTCATGCGATCGGAATTGAGAATGCTGTCGTTTCTGGTGACACCCGGTTTGATCGAGTGATCGAAAACAAGAAGCACGTGCAACCAGATGCTACAATTGAAGCATTTTTGAACGGTGAACGAGCACTTGTGGTGGGTAGCTCGTGGTCGGAAGAGGAGGAAATTATAGCGGATTCACTTGCATGGCTTTCTGGAAGACTCAAGGTAATCGTAGCACCACATAACATCAACGAAAATCACTTGCGTGAGATCGAAAAACGGTTTGGATCTGCAATAATGCGTTATTCGAAATTCGATCCTTCGTTTTCCGGAAATGTACTTTTGATTGATTCGATTGGTCGTTTGGCAAATGCATACCGTTTTGGGAATATCGCATTTGTTGGTGGTGGTTTTTCAGGAAGTTTGCACAACATTTTGGAGCCCGCCGTTTTTGGATTGCCTGTTTTATTTGGTCCGAAACACAAGCGTTTTCCAGAAGCGCAAACGTTCATTGATGCAGGTGTTGGTTTTGAGATTACAGATGCATCTACCTTTCAAAAAGCGATTCAGTTCATTTTCGAGAACGAGTCCGTTTTGCAATCCAATACTGCGAATTTAGTGTTAGAATCCACCGGAGCAACGCAACGGATAATGGATTTTATTCAACAAAAAAGGTTGGCTGAATCGAATCAACCAACCTAAAATTAGAAAGCGGTTTTCACTAGAAATTTGGACGTAAGTCATGCGACTTGTAGAAGTCCTCAATGTGTTTGACTGCTTCATCAGCAGTATCAACCAATTTCATCAAATCCATATCTTCGGGTGATACGTTGTGTTCTTTTTCGAGCATTTCACTTTTGATCCAATCAATGAGTCCAGACCAGTAGTCGATTCCAACCAACACAACAGGCATCTTGCGAATTTTTTTGGTTTGAATCAAGGTCAATGCTTCAAATAATTCGTCGATCGTGCCCATTCCTCCAGGAAGAATAACGAATCCTTGTGCGTACTTCACAAACATGACCTTGCGCACGAAGAAATACCTAAAATCTAAGATATTGTCTAAATCAATGTATTGGTTGTGACTTTGTTCAAACGGTAAGTTGATGTTTAAACCAACCGATGTTCCCTTTCCTGCTTGCGCACCTTTGTTGCCGGCTTCCATGATTCCCGGTCCACCTCCAGTGATGATTCCGTAGCCTGCTTTGGTTAATTTCAATGCAACTTCCTCCGCCAATTGATAGTATTTATTGTCGGGTTTTGTTCGCGCGGAGCCAAAAATTGAGATACAAGGTCCAATCCGTGCCATGCGGTCGTAGCCTTCCACAAACTCCGACATGATTTTAAAAATGGCCCAACTGTCGTTGGTTTTTATAGCATTCCAATCCTTTTTCATGATAAAAAAATAATAAGTTGAAAATGTAACTGACGAATAGTGAAGTGTCTTTTTTGAAGATTCCCGAATGGTAGTCACCGGAATTCAAATGCTGTTAGTTTTATTCGTACTTGCTAAAAGTAACATTTTCTGCGTATAGTGATTCATTTTTTAATGAAAATTGACACAATTCAGTAATTAGCTTTTCAATTCCATTTCCAAGTACCGGGCTGTATGCGAACGATTTTTCGCTTTTTTCACGAGATCCTCAGGCGTTCCTGAAAAGAGAATTTCTCCACCTCCTTTTCCGCCCTCGGGACCAACGTCTACGATATAGTCAGCAACTTTTACAATGTCTAAATTGTGTTCAATTACCAACACCGTATTTCCTTCGTCTACCAAGCGTTGCAGTACAATGAGCAACAAGCGAATGTCTTCAAAATGAAGTCCTGTAGAGGGTTCATCCAAGATGTAAATGGTATTTCCTGTTCCTTTTTTGGCCAATTCGGTTGAAAGCTTGATACGTTGTGCTTCACCACCTGAAAGCGTAGTGGACGCTTGACCCAATTTGACATAGCCCAAACCAACCGAAACCATGGTATCCAATACGCGGAAAATTTTGGGGATTTTATCGAAGAAAACAGCTGCGTCTTCAATCGTCATTTCGAGTACATCGCTGATCGATTTACCTTTGTAGCGTACCTCCAACGTTTCTCGATTGTATCGTTTTCCTTGACAACCATCGCAATCCACATACACGTCGGGCAAGAAGTTCATTTCGATGACTTTCACACCACCACCACCGCAGGTTTCACAGCGTCCTCCAGCAACGTTAAAAGAGAATCTTCCCGGTTTGTATCCGCGAATTTGTGCTTCCGGCATACTTGCAAATAAGCTGCGAATTTCCGTGAATACTTGCGTATAGGTTGCTGGATTAGAGCGCGGTGTACGGCCAATCGGACTTTGGTCGATTTCGATCACTTTGTCGAGCAATTCCAAGCCTGTGATTTTTTTATACGGCATGGGTTTTTTCACACCGTTGTAAATGTGTGCATTCAAAATTGGATACAAGGTGTGATTGATCAAAGTCGATTTACCGCTTCCTGAAACGCCGGTTATACACGTAAACGTTCCGAGTGGAATGTGAAGATCAACGTTTTGTAAGTTGTGACCTGATGCACCTAACAGACTGATTTTGTTGCCGTTTCCTTTTCGTCGTTTCGTCGGAATCTCGATTTTCATCTCACCGCGTAGGTACTTGGTTGTGAATGAATCTTGCGTATGCAACTCGCCGAATGGTGCAGCGTTGATGATTCGTCCTCCGTGTATTCCTGCACCCGGACCGATATCCACTACAAAATCCGCTGCTTCGATCATCTCTTTGTCGTGTTCAACAACAATTACAGAATTGCCTGTATCTCTTAATTTTTTGAGGGAATTGATCAATCGCGTATTGTCGCGTTGGTGTAACCCGATACTCGGTTCATCGAGTACATACAATACGTTCATCAATTCAGATCCGATTTGGGTCGCCAAGCGAATGCGCTGTGCTTCACCACCCGAAAGTGTTTTAGCGGAGCGATGCAACGATAAATAGTCTAAACCAACTTCAAGTATAAAATTGAGTCGGTCTTTGATTTCCTTGATGATTTCTGTCCCAATTTGCAATTCAGCAGCACTTAGATTTTCTTCGACGGTGTCAAACCACGTTTTCAATTCACCGATGTCCGCTTGCGCCAATTCACCGATGTTTTTTCCGTTGATTTTAAAGAAATGTGCTTCTTTTTTCAACCGTGTTCCTTTGCATGTTGGACAAACAACGCGGTTCATGAAACTCTGTGCCCAACGCTGAATCGCTGCTGAACTTTCGTCTGAATGTCGCGTCAAAAATTGAACGATTCCTTCAAAAACGATCGATTTATTTTTGGGAGAACGTTCCATCCCTTCATTTCCGTTGAGCAACACGTGAATTAAATCTTCTGGAATATCTTCCAATGGTGTGTTGATCGAATATCCTTCTTGGATCAAAAACGCATCGAGTTTCTCGAAAATCCATGTTTTTTTGTACTCGCCCAATGGCGCCAAACCACCTTTTTTGATCGATAACTTAAAGTTGGGTATAATTTTTTCTAAATCGACTTCCGAAACTTCTCCCAATCCATTGCAAGTTTGGCAAGCCCCGTAGGGGGAGTTGAATGAAAACAAACTTGGCTCGGGCTCAGGATAACTAATTCCAGATGTTGGACACATCAACGAGCGGCTAAAATGCCGTACCTCGTTGCTATCAAATTCCATCACCATCATCGCTTTCGATCCTTGTTTCATGGCGGTGATGACTGAATCGTAAATTCGTTTACGGTCGTTTCCGTCGATAAGTAATCGGTCAATCACGATTTCGATGTCGTGTACTTTGTAGCGATCAAGTCGCATTCCACTCTCGATGTCTCTGATTT
>SSGT01000200.1 GCA_008017065.1 Crocinitomicaceae bacterium | reverse complement strand
TTTGGAAACTTCACGAATGATTTTTCCCGCATCGAGGTTTTTCTCGGCAACTAAGTTATCAGCAAACAAGATGGTCAACGAACATTTATCGCCTTCAATTCCTCCCAAAATAGCGACGAGATTTTCTACTTCGCCTTTCAGTTGATATACAATGTCTTTGATGCTACCTGCGTCGAGCTGTACTTGTTCAGCCAGCAAATGCATACCGTTGTGTGCCGTGATTTTGGCTTTCAACTCAGCTTTCACCAACATTGCTTTCTCTTTTTGGAACGCCTCAATTTGCTTTTGCAATTGTTGATTTTTGTGCATCAATTCTTCCACCGCGCCTTTCAAATCTTTTGGATTTTTAAGTAGCGCACTGATTTCGTCCAACGCATCCGCTTTTTGGCGAAGTAAGTTTTCTGCAGTTGTACTCGTAATTGCTTCGATTCGTCGGATTCCTGCTGCAACGGCTGTTTCGGTTGTCAGTTTGAAAAGTCCAATTTTACTGGTCGACGCAACGTGTGTTCCTCCACATAATTCGATGGAATTTCCGAATTGAATCATGCGAACATGATCGCCGTATTTTTCACCAAAAAGTGCCATTGCACCTCGGTTTTGTGCTTCTTCAATTGGTAAATTTCGGTATTCTTCCAACGGAATGTTTACGCGGATTGCGTGGTTGACCAATGCTTCAATTTCAGCCAATTGTTCGTTGGTTACTTTTGAAAAGTGCGAAAAGTCAAAACGCAAGTAATCGGGATTAACCAGCGAACCTTTTTGTTCCACGTGCGTGCCGAGTACGCTCCGTAAAGCGTGGTGCAATAAATGCGTCGCAGAGTGATTGGCTGCCGACAATTCTCTTTTTTCAACATTTACATGTGCGTCGAAGGTTGTCGTTGGATCGGAAGGCATTTTTTCCGCCAAATGAACAATTAAGTTGTTCTCTTTTTTGGTGTCGAAAATGTATGTTTTTACTCCATTGTGTTCGATAAAACCCGTATCTCCAACTTGTCCACCTCCTTCTGGATAGAATGGAGTTTGGTCAAATACCAATTGGAAAAATGTTTTTTGTTTTTGACTTACCTTGCGGTATTTTACGATTTCAACACGTGCTACGAGTGAGTCGTACCCGATGAATTGCTCTTCTGAATCGGTTTTCAAAACGACCCAATCGTCGGTTTCGATAGCAGTTGCAGCCCGAGAACGGGATTTTTGCTGTTCGAGTTCTGCCTCAAATGCCGCTTCGTCAATCGAAAGCTGATTTTCACGTGCAATAAGCGAAGTTAAATCCACTGGAAATCCGAAGGTATCGTACAATTCAAAAACCGCTGAACCATCTAAAACGGTTGTTTTGGCTTCTCTGGCGTTGGCCATCAACACATCCATGCGTTTGATTCCTTGTTCCAAGGTTCTGAAAAAGCTCAATTCTTCTTCGAAAATTACTTTTTCAATGATGTCTTTTTGATTCAATAATTCTTGAAATGGATCACCCATTTGTTGTCCCAACACGACGGAAAGTCCAGATAGGAACGGTTCCTTTAAATTCAAGGTTTGGTATCCGTAGCGAACTGCTCGTCTTAAAATACGTCGAATCACATATCCCGCTCCGGTGTTTGAAGGCAATTGACCATCTGCAATCGAGAATGCGATCGCTCGAATGTGGTCTGCAATGACACGCAACGCAATGTCGGTTTCTTCTTTTTCACCGTATTTCGCACCTGAAACGTGTTCCATGTGGCGAATCAAGGCTTGAAACAAATCGGTGTCGTAGTTGGATGTTTTTCCTTGCAATGCCATCGCCAAACGCTCTAGCCCCATTCCTGTGTCAACGTGTGTTGCAGGAAGTGGCTCCAAACTTCCATCCGCTTTTCGGTTGAATTGCATGAAAACGTTGTTCCAAATTTCAACCACTTGTGGATGATCGTTGTTGACCAAGGTCAAACCATCTATTTTTTGGCGTTCTTCTATCGGACGAATGTCCACGTGGATTTCGGTACACGGTCCGCACGGTCCAGTGTCGCCCATTTCCCAAAAATTATCTTTTTTGGAAGCCAAAATGATGCGGTCTTCGGCGATGAATTTTTTCCAAATCGTATAACTCTCAATATCTTGCGGCACACCGTCTTTCTCGTCACCTTCAAATACGGTTACGTACAATTGGTCCACCGGAATTTTGTACACATCCGTCAGTAGTTCCCATGCCCATGCGATTGCATCTTCTTTGAAATAGTCGCCAAACGACCAGTTTCCAAGCATTTCAAACATGGTGTGGTGGTAGGTATCCACGCCAACTTCTTCTAAATCATTGTGTTTTCCGGATACACGCAAGCATTTTTGAGAATTGGCAACGCGTCTATTTTTGGGTACGCTGTTTCCCAAAAAGTAGTCTTTGAATTGATTCATGCCGGCGTTTGTAAACATCAACGTAGGGTCGTTTTTTACAACCATCGGAGCCGATGGAACAATTTTATGTCCTTTTTCTTCAAAAAAGCGAAAAAAATGCTGGCGTATTTCGTGAATTGTCATGAATTTAAAATCTTATTAATCAACAAGTTGATTCGTTTGTTTTATGTTTATAAATCAGCTGTAAAGGTAGATTTTTTAAAGGAAATAGCGTATATGATACAATGATTTAATGATGAATTTGTTTACAATTTCAATTGCTATCGAATCGTTGCGTTTTTCTTCCATTTTATCCATTTGATTACAAGTTCGTTATGCTTAATCCCCGAATGGTTGAAGTTCCCAAGAAATAGAAGGTTTTTGGAAGAAAAAGGAAATTCTTTTACTTTGATTTTAAGCGGTTTGAAGCTGTTATCAAACGTTAATTATCCCGTTTTTTGAATGTATTTTTAAACCTCGGGGATGTAGTTTTGATTAAAAAAATCGAACGTTAAACTTAAACAAAATGAAAAAAACACATATCCAATCCCCACTCAGAAAAGTAGCAAGCATTGCTGCTTTTGGTTTATTCTCTATTAGTGCATCAGCACAAACCAACGTTTTTGATGACGTAATTGCAGCAAGTCCAAACCATTCCAGTTTAGAGGTAGCTTTGATCGCAGCAGGGTTGGACGATGATCTTCAAAATCATTCGGGAACATTTACTGTATTTGCTCCGGATAATGCTGCATTCAGCGCATTGGCGACACAACTTGGAGCGACAGTCAGTGATCTTTTGGCATTGCCAAACTTGGCAACTGCGTTGGGGACGGATTTGGCCGGTATTTTGAATTTGCCAAACCTATCCGATGTGTTGACGTATCACGCAGTGCTCGGAAATGTAAATGCAGCTGATTTGGTAAAAGGACCTGATGCAACGGTAAATGGAGCGAATATCATCGTCAATTTGGCGAGCGGTGTCAAAATAAACGACGCAACAGTTACTACTGCGGATGTTGAAGCAGACAACGGTGTAGTTCACGTGATTGATAAAGTATTATTACAAACATTCTTGGGAATTGATGAAGCATCGGCAACGGTGATTGGAACGTATCCAAATCCAGCTGCTGATGTGATTTCAATTGTTGGTTTGAACGAAGGAAAATATTCAATCTTCAACAATCAAGGTCAAGTCGTTAAAGCAGGTTCACTAGAAAATGGACAAATCTCCATACAAGAATTGTCAGCTGGTTCATACATGATTCAATTCAACAACACAAACACATTGACAACGTCTCTATTCATCAAAAAACAATGATTG
Organism: Crocinitomicaceae bacterium; assembly: GCA_008017065.1. Classification (GTDB taxonomy): domain Bacteria; phylum Bacteroidota; class Bacteroidia; order Flavobacteriales_D; family Crocinitomicaceae; genus JAQVCM01. The sequence goes on along the minus strand of SSGT01000200.1, from coordinate 8,027 downwards.
AACCCGTTTATCAAGAAGACTGGCTAATTTTAGTCAGTCTTTTTTTGTATAATGTTTTGAATGTAAATGGATTACCTTGTAAATTAATACAATAATTGGTTTCCTTTAAAAAATGTAAGATGAATGAATTGATTAAAGTCGTGTACGAACCAAATCTTCCAAACAATCGATGAACCGTGGATGATCGTTGGAGCTTGGCACAAGTTGTACTTTTTCTCCTCCGTGTTCTTCAAAGATTTCTTGGTATTCGTCGCCAATTTCAATGATTGTTTCCAGGCAATCCGCCACGAAAGCTGGACTGAACGCCAGTAATTTTTTCGCACCCTTTTTGGCTTGTTCTTCCACCACTTCGTCTGAAAACGGGGTCAACCATTTTTTATCCAAACGCGATTGAAAGCAAACGGTATATTCCGATTCTTTGATTCCCAATTTGGCAGCAATGAGTCGCGTTGTAGCGTACGACGTCGCTTTGTAGCAAAATTTATTTTCCTCGTTGATCGTTGTTTCACAGGGTTGATCTTCGCACAAGCCATTGTCGTACACCTTATCAACCTGTCTTTCCGGTAAACCGTGGTATGAAAACAAAATGTGATCGTAATCCGACAAGTTGAATGCTTTCGCACGTTCCACAATCGAATCAATGTATGCAGGATGATCGTAGAATTGACTTACAATTTTGATTTCAGGAATTACCCACCATTTGCGAATAAGTTTCATCGCCTTTTCAATTGCTGAACCAGAGGAAGCACTCGCGTACTGCGGAAACAACGGAATGATGATGATTTGATCGTAATTTGCTTTGTGCATACGGTCGAGCACAACATCCATCGATGGATTTTGGTAGCGCATCGCCATTTCAACCGTGATGTTGTCATTTTGCAAGCGCTCTGACAATAATTTTTGAACGGATTGCGTATAAGTCAAAAGTGGGGAGATTCCGTTGCCATGCTCCCACAATTTTTTGTAAATCTTAGCAGATTTCGGCGCTCTAAAAGGAACAATGATTCCATTGACCAACAATTTTCGTCCCAACCAAGGCAAATCGATTACGCGCGGATCATTCAAAAATTCACTCAAGTACGTGCGTACATCGGAAGTGGAAGGACTGTCTGGAGTTCCCAGTTGGATCAATAAAACGCCTGTTTTTTTCATTTTTATAAAAAATAAGTATCAGACTTCATGGGGCGAAATCTGATACTAATAACACTATTTATTTCAAAAAGTTCTAAAACTGTGATTAAACATGCAGCGCTCTCGCAGCAGTTGCGTCTAGTGCAGCTTCTTTAATCGCTTCCGAGTAGGTTGGGTGCGGATGGCAAATACGTGCAATATCTTCGGCAGAAGCACGGTATTCCATGGCTACAACAGCTTCCATAATCAAATCTGCTGCGCGTGGAGCGATCATGTGTACTCCAAGTACTTCGTCAGTATTTTTATCGGCAAGAATTTTAACCAACCCTTGCGTATCCATACTTGCGCGAGCTCTTCCCAATGCTTTGATCGGAAATGAACCTACTTTGTATTCAACACCAGCAGCTTTCAATTCTTCTTCCGTTTTACCAACTGCTGCAACTTCTGGCCATGTGTACACAACTCCAGGAATCAAGTTGTAATTGATGTGTGGTTTCTGACCCGCAATAATCTCAGCGACAAAAACACCTTCTTCTTCCGCCTTGTGAGCCAACATTGCACCACGCACCACGTCGCCGATTGCATAGATGTTTGGAACGTTGGTTTGCAAATGATCGTTTACTTCTACTTGTCCACGGTTGTTTGCCGTCAATCCTGCATTTTCTAAATTCAATCCAGCGGTGTAAGCTTTCCGACCAACTGCAACTAAACAGTAGTCAGCCTCCAACACCACTTCTTGCTCTTTTTTATTCAAAGCCGTCAATTTTACACCATTTCCAGTGTTTACAACGCTTTGCACCTTGTGTTCCATGTGGAATTTGAATCCTTCTTTTTTCAAAACACGCATCAGTTCTTTCCCCAATGTTTTGTCCATCGTTGGAATGATTGAGTCCGCGAATTCTACAACCTCTACTTCCGTACCAAGGCGTGCGTAAACTGATCCCAACTCCAATCCGATCACACCTCCTCCGATGACCAACAAGCGTTTTGGTATTTCTTTCATTTTCAACGCTTCAGTCGACGTGATGATGCGGTCTTTGTCGGGTTCCATTCCTGGAAAAAAGTTTGGTTTTGAACCAGTTGCGATGATGATGTTTTTTGCTTCAATCGTTTCTTCGCTTTCTTTTCCTTTGATCAAAATTTGATTTTTGGATACAAACGAACCCCATCCGTTGTAGACGGTGACGTTGTTTTTATCCATTAAAAATTTGATCCCGTTACACGTTTGAGAAACTACATCTGCCTTGCGTTGAATCATTTGGTTGATGTCTGCTTCCAATCCAGCAATGTTGATACCGTGCTCCGTAAAATTGTGCTTTGCATTGTGAAAATGCTCAGAGGAATCCAACAAGGCTTTGGAAGGAATACATCCAACATTCAAGCAGGTTCCACCCAACGTATCGTATTTTTCAATCAAAGCAGTTTTCATTCCAAGCTGTGCACATCTAATGGCAGCCACATATCCTCCAGGTCCTGAACCTATAATCGCAACGTCGTAAGTACTCATCGTGTTTCTTTTTTTTACATGGCAAAGGTATTATTTCTTTACGAATTAAAGATGCATTAAAAAGTGCATTTTGCTAATTTGACATTGTTTGTGAAATTGTGTTGGTTCCTATATTCGAAATACGTTTTTGATATAGGTTTGGGTTTGTTTTGAAAATTAGATTGAATAAGTTATAAATTCATAGAAAAATACACTTCAAATTCAAAACCTATTTCTCAGCCCAACCTTCACGATCCAAACTTCTGAACTGAATCGCTTCTGCTAAATGACTCGCGGAGATGGATTCAGATTTTTCGAGATCAGCAACAGTTCGTGCAACTTTCAAAATGCGATCGTACGCGCGGGCAGAAAGTCCTAAACTGTCCATCGCACGCTTCAAAATGGCGTTTCCTGCTTCGTCAATCTGGCAATAGCGCGCCAAGTCTTTGCTCGACATTTGGGCGTTGCAATGAATTCCTTCTTCCAGTTGGTACCGTTTTTCTTGCAAAAGTCGCGCCTCTACCACCCGGTCTCGTATTTCTTTGCTGCCTTCCTCCGGTTTGTGGTAGGCCAATTCATCGTAACTAATGGGCGTAACTTCTACATGCAAATCGATGCGATCGAGCAATGGACCAGAAATTTTATTCAAGTATTTCTGGACAACTCCGGGGCCACAAACACATTCTTTGTCGGGATGGTTGTAATAGCCACACGGACAAGGATTCATTGCGGCAATGAGCATAAATCCGGCGGGATAATCCACGGTAAATTTTGCGCGGGAAATCGTTACCGTTCGGTCTTCCAACGGTTGCCGCATGACTTCCAATACCGTACGTTTGTATTCGGGTAATTCATCCAAAAACAACACGCCGTTGTGCGCCAACGAAATTTCTCCAGGTTGTGGATACCCGCCTCCGCCGACGAGTGCAACGTCTGAAATGGTGTGGTGCGGTTTTCGGAACGGACGTTGTGTTACGAGGCCAATTTCTTTGCCCATTTTCCCCGCAACACTGTGGATTTTGGTTGTTTCTAGCGACTCTGCCATCGTCATCGGAGGTAAAATGGTTGGTAGACGTTTCGCCAACATCGATTTTCCGGCGCCGGGTGGACCGATTAGAATCACGTTGTGACCTCCAGCTGCTGCGATTTCAAACGATCTTTTGATATTCGATTGGCCCTTGACATCTCTAAAATCGACTTCAAACTGATCGAGTTTCTTCTTAAATTCCGCCTCGATATCAACGTAGGTTCGATCAAGTTCGCGCTCGTTGTTTAAAAAGTCGACCACTTCACGCAACGTTTCGGCACCGTAAATTTCCAAGTCGCCCACAATGGCAGCTTCAATCGCATTTGCTTTTGGTAGAATAATTCCTTTGAATCCTTCTTGTTTTGCTTTGACGGCGATCGGAAGAATTCCTTTCATGGGTTGGATACTTCCATCAAGTGAGAGTTCCCCGAGGATGATAAACTCCTCCAAGCGATCCGCCAAAACTTGTTCGCTCGCTGCGAGAATTCCGAGTGCGATGGGCAAATCAAATGTCGAACCTTCTTTTCGAATATCCGCAGGAGCCATGTTGACAGTGATTTCTTTGCCCGGAAAATTTAGACTGTTGTTTTTGAACGCAGCTTTGATCCGCTGTTGACTTTCTTTTACTGCGCTATCGGGCAATCCGACAAGAAAGAAATTAACGCCTTGTCCAATATTGACTTCGATCGTGATCGTGGTTGCATCGATGCCGAAAACGGCGCTACCAAAGGTTTTTACTAACATAAAAGGTATAATTAAGTGTTTATTTGTTACCTGAAGTTAGTGAAAAAGTTTCGATTCAAAAAAGAATCTTCTTTTTTTTTTGATTGAAAATTGCGTTAAAACGACGAAAAAGCATGCATAATTTCGAATTTACCACACAATTCTGCATCTTTGTGCTATGAAATTAGGGATCTTAATCGTTCTTTTGGGAGTGTTGCTCGGATGTAATTCTGTGGACAAAAAAGAGGATGCCAACCAATCACCGACTGCGGAAGTGCGCTACGCGACCTGTTTTAAATTGGTGCAACGCGCCGACTACACCGAACTGCAAATTTTAAACGCGGGAAATGTGGAGAAAAAGTATGCGCTACTCAAAAAGAACCAATCGCCCGTGTTGGCAACAGATGTTGTTCCACTTCAAATCCCATTAAAATCCATAGTTGTTCTGTCGGGAACGCACGTAGGGATGCTGTCAAAATTGAATTTACAGGACCGCATCGTGGGTGTTTCCAACCGCAATTACATCTACAATTCAGTGGTTAAAAAACGAATAGAATCCAATCAGGTTTTCGAATTTGACAATTTTTCCACCTTGAATCCTGAGCGTGTTCTGAAAACGAAAAGCAAGGTGGTATTTCAAACTGGATTTGATGGCAATACGGTTGTTTTGCAAGATAAATTAGCGAAACTGGGAATTCAATGTATACCCAATTACGATTGGAGTGAAAATCACCCGTTGGGGAAAGCAGAATGGATCAAGGTGTTTGGATACTTGTTTGGAAAGGAGAAAGAAGCAAATGCCTACTTCAACCAAGTAGAAAAAGAGTACCTTGAATTGGTGCAAGTGGCAAAATCACAAAAAGAGAAACCGACTGTTTTTTCCGGGATGATTTTTGGGGATGTATGGTATATGCCTGCTGGACAAAGTTTTGGCGCTGTGTTTTTTAGAGATGCCGGTGCGGATTATTGTGAAAAAAATGAACAAGGTACTGGAAGTGCTTCGTACACGTTTGAGCAGGTGTTTACCAAAAATCAAACTGCGCAAATTTGGATGAATGTGGAAGTTGAAACGAAAAAGCAACTGCTCCAAGCAAATCCCAAATACAGTTATTTCAACGCATTTCAGACAGGGAATATGTTTTCATATGCACATCAGATGAATCAATTTTGGGAAAACAGTGCGATCGAACCACATCATGTGTTGTCGGATATGATCCAGATTTTCCACGCAGGGAAGGTGAAACCTGCAAAAATGTACTTTTACCGAAAATTGCCCGAATGAGTTTTCGTCCGCATATTCTTCCTTCCGTGCTGTGCGGTTTGTTGTTGTTTCTGATGATACTGCACTTGAATGGAGGCGATTTTGCGCTCAATTTTGGTAAAATTTGGAACAGTTTGTTTCATTTTTCTGCCGATAATCAGTCGGATATCATCTACAGAGAAATACGGATTCCGCGTACCGTGATGGCCATTTTAGCGGGGGCAAGTTTGTCGATCGCAGGGTTGTTGATGCAAACCTTGTTTAACAATCCGTTGGCAGGTCCGTCGGTGTTGGGAATTACGTCGGGATCAAGCTTGTTTGTTGCGGTTACGGTCCTCACGGGTATTTCTTTTTTCAACTCCGAATGGGGAATGGTCACTGCTTCGCTCGTTGGTGCCGTCGTCTTTAGTTTGGTGATTCTTGGGTTTTCTTTGTTTGTGAAATCGCATATTTCGTTGTTGTTGATCGGGATGATGCTCGGGAGTTTCTCTGGAGCCTTGATTCAAGTCTTGCAAACGAGTTCACAAGCGTCGCAATTGAAAGTGTTCACGCTCTGGGGATTTGGTTCGGTGCAACACCTTTCGTTTGCGCAAATTCCGACGGTGATGAGCGTTTTTTTGGTGGGCGTTTTTTCGCTGGGTTTTTTACTCAAACCATTGAATTTATTGGTGATTGGTGAAAAGTCTACACAATTGTTGGGCATTAAAACGACCACGTTTCGTATTTGGATCATTGTTGTAACCTCACTTTTTACGGGGTTGGTTACGGCGTATTGTGGACCGATTTCGTTTATCGGATTGGCCGTTCCAAACATGGTTCGTCTCTTGTATAAAACGCAGAATCATTTCAAACTGCTCCTTGGTTGTGCGTTTGTTGGTGCGATTACCTTGCTGTTTTGCGATTTATTGATTTTGTGGATCGAGCCTTGGTTCAATTTGCCGTTAAACGGAATCACGGCGCTATTTGGTGCACCCGTAGTCATTTGGATCATCTTAAAAAAGTTTTGAAATGATACATTTTAAACATGCGGTAATCGGTTATTCAAAACCACTCTTAGAAACAGGAGAAATTGTCCTTAATTCAGGCATGTTTTACACCTTGATTGGTAAAAATGGCATTGGAAAAACGACCTTACTCAATACTTTGTTGGGAATTACTCCGACCTTGAACGGTTCCATCTGGCTCAGTGAGCACAATATTCATCGCATCTCAAATCAGCAACGTTCGCAGAAAATAGCATTTGTACCTTCTCGGTTTGAAGGTGTTCAACACCTAACAACGCGTGATTATATTGCGATGGGTAGAGCTCCGTATACCAACGTGTTTGGTAAGTTGAACGCATCGGATTGGGAGGTTGTAGATTCCGTCATTACGCAATTGCGGATCGAAGCATTAGCGCATGCGGACACATCCGAGTTGAGCGACGGTGAACGTCAAATTGCATCGATTGCAAAAGCATTGGTGCAACAAACGCCGGTTATTTTATTGGATGAACCGACCGCGTTTTTAGACTATTCCAACCGAATGGCTGTTCAAAAATTACTGCGGGAAGTGGCACATCACAATCAACTTTGCGTGTTGCAGTCGTCGCATGATTTAGAGTTGTGTCTTGAATTTTCGGATCGGCTTTTGGTTATCGATTCACGCGCGCGAAAAATCACCGAGTTGGTTGGAAATGAGACGACCAAAGCCGACGTCATTGCACGTGCTTTTCCTGAAAATGACCACGAAGAATTGAAAGAAGATGTGTGAATTTAGTTTCTTGTAAACAAGAACGTTAGCGGTGTTTGTAAACGAGAAATGAAAATAAAATTGTGCGTAATGTATTTATGTACCACTCAAAATTGACATTAAATGGATAATAAAAATTATCTTTGCCCTCTTTAAGATGTGTTATGTGCACAACAAGCTGTTTGACTGTTAATTAAGGAATAACAGAAATTATTGGAAAGGCAAAATTTTATATTTTTTATATGGGTAAGTTTTTATTGTTTTTAGCTACTTTTTCTTTTAGTTTAACATCGTTTACAATTGTTTTACCAAAAGATACAAGCAATAATAATGCCAAAAACGTCAAGGTTGACTCGGAAGCAAATGCAGTGATGCAGGATCAAGCTTCGCCCTCTACATTGGTGTTGAGTCAAAAACCGACTGTTAGCAAACGCGATGTGCGAGGAACGCTGATTGATGCGGTTACCAAAAATCCTACTGAGAAAGTAACCGTTATTTTACAACACAAAGAATCGGGCAAGCGTTTAGAAGCTGAATCGGATGACGATGGAATTTTTCTTTTCAAAGGTGTTCCTGTTGGTGAATATCAATTGTTGATCGAAGACAAGGAATACTTGTTGCGTGGGGATCCTGAAACAGCGAAAAACAAGCGGTGTTTTCCGGTCGCG
>SSGT01000199.1 GCA_008017065.1 Crocinitomicaceae bacterium | reverse complement strand
TTGCAATGCTTCAATATCTGCTTTTAAATCTTTTTTATAATTTTCAATGTTGCCTGAGCGGTCAATGTCAACCAATCGGGTTTTACGTTTTTTGCCTAAAGTGAAATCTTCTAGTTGAGCCAGAATATCATCATCGTCAAAAAGTGAAGGTTGGGCTTCGTTCCAACCTGTTTCCTTTTTGGTTTCCTGATACTGTTTTATTTTGTCGAGTGCATTTTGATGGTGAGCCAATATTTTTTCAACAGTTGATTGAAACGAGAACCAAGAAGATTCCAATCGTTTCACCAACAAGATATACATCATCTTTACCAAGAAATGGTCACGCTGCTTTTCATCGTGTAAAATGTCGGCATCTTCAAATTCGTTAATGTAAAATGAAGGTTGATAGCCCGAAAGCATTGGCGGAAAATGATCGAATAGTTCTTCAAAGTTTTCAAAGTTTCCAATTTGCTTGGGTGTAACAAAAATATTTTCGGGCTTTGATTTTTTCGGGAACTCTAAACCGTCCTGATGGCCTTCAATCATTTTTCGGGTTCGGGCAACAGTCAAAGAATCTGTCAGTTTGAAAAAGTTAGGCGGCAATTTTTTAATAAACTCACCAATCTTTGGGTCAGGTTCTTGCGTCCATTCATTAAATGCCTTTTGTGCTGCCCTGAAAGTGTAATCAATATTTTTGATGTCCAATGATTCTTCAAAACCTTTAGCATTTCCGCCAACAATCAATTTGAATTGATTACGAATGTCCATTAACGAATTGTTGATTGGCGTTGCTGAAAGCATAAGCACTTTCACATCTTCATTTTGTGACAGAATTTGGTCAACCAAAAATTTATAGCGTTTTGATTTGTCGTTACGAAGGTTGTGGCTTTCATCAATCACAAACAGTTTGGGCTTTTCATTGATAAACAACTTGTCTGCCCTGTCGTGATATTTTTCCATCAGGTCATCTGTCAAGTCCGTATGAAACCTTAAGAAATATTCAAACTGGTCTTTTTCAAATTTTGAGTTTTGGTTTTTCTGATAAATTCTCCAATTGTATTGTAGTTTCTTGGGGCAAATCAAAATCACTTCACGACCTTGCAATTGGTAGAATTTCATAACAGCCAAAGCAGTCCAGGTTTTACCCAAACCCACTGCATCGGCTAAAATTGCTCCATTGTGTTTTTGAAGCATTTTAATCAAACTCAATACGCCTTTCTGCTGAAATTCATAAAGTGAATTGTAAACAACCGTATTTTCAAGTCGTCCGATTTGACGATTGAACTCAGGATTGTCTTTTTCAAGCAGTAATTCGTCACCAAACAATTCAAAAAGCACTTTGAAATAAAGTTGCTTCGGTGAGTACTCAGTGAAAATCTTTTTGATTTCGTCAATCAGATATTTTTTGAAAGGAATACGATTTACGCCACCGTTTCCGTCGACAACTGTTTTATAGTCGTGGGCTTGTGGTCTTGACCACAGGTTGTCGAACCATTTTATTAACTCGTTGTATTGCGGGTCTGACCCAAAACTGCCAATGTTTAATTCAACATTGTTTGTCGTCTTTAAACCAACTCCTGCCTCTGTCAAATTAGAACTGCCCGAAATGTAATAGTCCTTTTGTGGGTCTTTGTCGTTGTGTTTGTATAGGTATGCTTTTGCGTGGCAAAAATTAGGTTCGAGTGTCTTAGCTTTAACTTTGTCAAGCTCCAAAAATGCAACCGCTTCTTGAGCAACCTTACTTAGTTTTAAGGATGCCTCAATGTTGATGTCTTCGTTTAAAAGGTCGAGTGCTCTGTCTTTGTCAAAGTCAAAGTTTACAATGTCTCCAAGAATGAATTTGTAGTCGTCAATTTTGTCTTTTGTTTCTTTCGATAAATAAGCCAATGCACCAACCGTAAAATATCCAGTTACAATAGATAGTTTTCCTGTCTGTGTATATTTTGAAATCCACTCGTGGACTTTTAAGTTGTCGTTCTCATTATCTAGTATCATAGGGCTAGTCTAATTTAGTCAAAAAATTCTAACGGGTAAAATTATCACCTAATTTTTACAAGCCCTTCACAAAAGCGGCAATCAATCTAGTGATGTCTAAATATTCGTTGAAGGTGAGTGCTTCGTACGTATCTTCTACATCGTGGTAATGTTTGTTGTCGCCCATGGTGTAAATGAAAAATGCGGGTACTCCTTTTTCGGTGAAGAAGTAGTGGTCAGAATTGGCTGCTGGACCGCGTTTTTTTATTTGTTTCAGGAGTTTTTCTTGTTCATTGATTGCAACAAGCGCTTCGTATTGTTTTGGAAAAAGCGTAGCGTTTACTACCGTAATACCATCCTCGCCGCTGCCCATGATATCTAGATTGAGTAAGAACTTGATATCGCTCAGTTTGAACAACGGATTTTCGGTGTAGTATTTTGAACCAACTAATCCTGCTTCTTCGCCCGCAAACGCCATAAAAACAATATTGTAGGGTACTGGGTTTTCTTTGAAATAGTCGGCGAGATGAAGAAGCATCGAGGTTCCACTCGCGTTGTCATTTCCGCCGGGGAAGTAGACGTTTTGTCCCATTCCTCCCAAATGATCGTAGTGCGCAGAAAACACAATTGTTTCTTTCGTTTTCTTTTTTGCGGGCAGCATCGCGATAACATTTCGGGCGGTGTGGCGCGCTTTGAAAACGCTCTCAATTTGGGTTTCAATTTGGCGCATGTTGTCAATTGCTTTCCCTTGCACAAAGAGGAGTGCGTTGGGGTATTGCTCTCTGCCGACTGAAAAGGTGAATTTTTCATTCGTGATGACCATTACATCGCATAGTTCGACGAGTGAGTACGCGAGTGCATTTGCTTTTTTGAGGGAATCGTTTTTGTAGTTCTGCACATCGATCACTACGCTGTTGAATTCTTTGTTGCTTTTGAGACTGCTGTATAATTTTTGATTTTCGTATGCGTTGAAGATTTCAGCAGCTGTGATTGGTCGTTGTTTCCAGATTTTTGTTGAACTACCGGAACTTGGATCTACCATAAAATCGACCGCTGGAATGAGCGTTTTACCGTCGACTTGTACGTTCATTTTTCCTGGAAACGTGTTGACTTCGAAATTGAAACATTGAAAAAATGATTTTTGGAGCGGCTTTAGACCGCGTTTTTCGAATTCCGATTTCAGAAATTCGGCAGCGAGTGAATCTCCTGATTTTACATAGCCACGCCCAAAAAATTCGTCTGAACAAAGCTTTTCAGTTATTCTGCGCGCTTCGTCGAGTTGTGAGAACACAATCGTATTTCCAAAGAAAGCGATTATAAAAAGAAGGAATGTTAGGTTTTTCATGTGTTTATGTGTTGGTTTACAGAAATCTACGCTCTACTTTTTGAACGAATTGTGCTGTTAAATTGCTTTCAAAATTCCAATTGTATTGTTTTGCATACGTCGCCATTACTCGTTTTGCGGATTGGAAATCAGACTGTTGGTCGATTGTTTCCAGCGCGTTGTTGAAGGCTTCACTTGAACCGTGAAACAATTCGCGAATGCATTGCAATTTATCATTTAATCCGAAGGATCCAACCAAGCTGTGTAGTTTGATTCGCGATCCGATCGAGTGATCGTTATTCAACAATTGATTGAATATTTCGGTGTTTTCGTTTTGATTTGGTGTTGGATTTTCTGAAACAACGGTTTGCTCAACAAAACTTGCTGCTTGAACCGGAGCTTGCGGCTCGGCTGGTGTTTCGTAGGTAATTTCTGGCGTTGCTTCAAAAACGTGTTCTTCGAACGTGGGGTGATTGTTTTCGGTGGGAATGAGTTCGTCCGAAGACAATGCTTGTTGAATTTCGACTTCGTGGCGCAAAATTTCTTCTTCCACTTTTTCAAATGGGATCGAATTCTCGACGTTGTCGGCTTGTATTTCGGTGGTTGCTTCCAATGGAAACAGCGCAATTTCAGGTTCAACAGCGGATTCGTGAGTTAATGAAGAAGCTTGATTTTCGGCTTTTTCAAACAGGTCAAAATCAAAAACCGGTTCCTGCGTTTCTAGTTCCATTTCATGAGACAAGATTTCTTCCTCCACGCGCTCAAATGAAATGACTTCTTCAGCCAATGGCGCTTCTTGATGAACAGTATCGGTCTCTACTGCGGTTGTTTCAACGGATTGTTCTCGAACACCAAAAATCTTTTCTTCGTAGGTTTTGTAACGCAATATTAACGCCCGCTCATGCAATTCTCTAGTTAATTCAACAAGAGATTCCATATCGTCGGCCGTCAATTGACCCGATTGCATGTTTTGAAAATGTGCGTTTATCGCAGTTAGAATAGCTTCTTTTGAACCGAATTTCGACATGTTGTGCGTGTTTATGAAATTTTCAACAAATCATGCAATTTGCGAACCAACTCGAGTGGAATTGCCAACAATTGCATTATTTTAGCCCTAAAATTAAACAATGTTCGTTCGTGAAAAATTTTTTACGCGTTTTTTTCTCCTTGGCGGAATGTTGATAACCCAAATAGTTAAATAGATGATGTTTTTGGAACATTTTCCGATGGAAAGTAGACAATATGGTTGGATTGAGGTCATTTGTGGATCGATGTTTTCTGGTAAAACAGAGGAATTGATTCGGCGATTGAAACGGGTAGAGTTTGCCAATCAGCAGGTGTTGCTGTTCAAACCAAAAATTGATAATAGGTATGCTGATGCTGCCGTTGTGAGCCACAAAGGTTCATCGTTGGATGCGATCGTAGTCGATTCAGCAAAGGAAGCGCTTGCACGTTGGAAAAATGAGCGGGTTGTTGCTTTTGACGAGGCACAGTTTTTTGACCAAGAGATCATTTCGGTATGCACGCAGTTTGCAAAAAAGGGCGCTCGTGTAATTGTTGCAGGCTTAGACATGGATTATTTAGGCAAGCCTTTTGGTCCGATGCCTGAACTGTTGTGTATTGCAGAATATGTTACCAAGGTACACGCTATTTGCGTTTCATGTGGCAATTTGGCTTACATTTCGCACCGCACGGTCTCGGGTTCTGAACAAGTAATGGTGGGTGCGATTGAGAAGTATCAACCGCTTTGTAGAGGTTGTTACAACAAGATAGCGCATTGACGTTTTTTGTACCTTTGGGACGGCATTTGTTGCCGACATTAATTAAATTTTGCTGATTTTGTTTCTATGAAAATCAATATTTCACTTGACCGATTGGCTGCTGTATTGGGGGCTGATCTTGTTTCTACAACGAATCAAGTGATTGATTCTGTTGCGTTTGATACGCGTAAACTAGTTTCTCCTCAGCAAACCGTTTTTTTTGCACTTCAGGGTGAGTTTAGAGATGGTCACGATTTTATAGCCGACGCATTGGAGAAAGGTATTCGCGTTTTTGTTGTGCGGAAGGATTTTGCGCTTAAGACGCCAGCGGATGCTGTTTTTTTTCGGGTTGAAAATCCGTTGCAAGCGTTGCAAATTTTGGCTACATATCATCGATCGCAGTACGCGTATCCTGTCGTTGGAATAACGGGAAGTGTCGGAAAAACGATCGTAAAGGAGTGGATTTATCACTTGCTCGCGCCAGATTTGAAGGTAGTACGAAGCCCCAAAAGTTATAATTCACAACTTGGTGTAGCGCTATCGTTGCTGGAAATGGATTCGTCGCATCAAGTTGCTTTGATCGAAGCGGGAATTTCTGCTCCTCGAGAGATGGAAGTTTTGGAACGGATGATTCAACCTTCGATTGGTGTTTTTGTTGCTTTTGGCAAGGCGCATGCAGAGAATTTTAACACACAAGCTGAACACATGCATGAAAAATTGACACTTTTTAAAGGAGTTTCAAAAACGTTTGTACAAGCAGATATTGCCGTTCCGCTGCACGAATTTCAGTCCATCCATGGCCAGTTTGTAGATGTGTCTGATGTTCGTTCCTATTTGAAAGCTTGCCCATTTCAAGACAGAGCTAGCTTGCAAAATGTTTCATTGGCGATTTCCGTTGCGTTGGAGTTGGGAATTGCTCCGCACGCCATTCTTGAGCGGGTTGCGACCCTGCCGCGATTGGCGCTTCGCATGGAAACCTTTGACGGAATCCACGGAAATTTGATTATCAACGATTCATATAATTTAGACTTGGATGCCTTGCGTCAATCGCTGGAGTATCAGTTGAGCGTAGCCAACGGGCGAAAACGCGTCGCAATTATCGCTGCGGACGGACTCGTTGAACGTCAACTTGTGGAGATGCATCAAACATTGGATGCTTTTAAGCTAGACCGTGTTTTTTTTGCGGATGATCAACATTCAATTCCCTTCGAAACGATTAATAACAGTGTGGTGTTGATCAAGGGAACGCGTGTTTCCCAGTTGCAGAAATTGGCAGCTTTGTTTCAATTGAAGAAGCACAAAACACGTGTAGAAGTTGATTTTGGCGCAGTGAAACATAATTTAGCCTATTACAGATCACTCGTTCCCGTCGGTACGAAATTATTGGTCATGGTGAAAGCGTCGTCGTACGGTTCGGGTGCTGAAAAAATGGCGCAGTTTCTCCAAAAGTCGGGCGTTGATTATTTAGGCGTTGCTTACGCGGATGAAGGTGTTGAATTGAGAAAAAGTGGAATCACGTTGCCGATTTTAGTCATGAATGCGGAGGAAGATGGATTCGACGATATTATTCAGTACGCGTTAGAACCCGCGTTGTTTTCATATGCGACGATGGATTCGTTTGTAAAGCGATTGATCGATCACGGCAGGGAAAATTATCCCGTGCATCTGAAATTTGATACCGGTATGCGGCGGTTGGGATTTGAGCCGACAGAAGTTGAAAAGGTGGTTGCACTATTCAAAGCGCAGCCGGAGATACGATTGAAGGGAGTTTATAGTCATTTGGCCGATGCCGATAATCTGTTGGACAATTCCTACTCACTGACCCAGATCAGCTTGTTTGAAAACGTAGTGAACGTATTGGAAAATGCATTTCCCTATTCGTTTTTGAAACATATCCTCAACACGGAGGGGATTTATCGTTTTCCGCAAGCTGCTTTTGATATGATTCGTTTGGGAATTGGTGTTTATGGCTACAGCGTTGATCAATCGGTGGTAGCGCATTTACGTCCAGCGATCGCTTGGAAGTCGGTGGTTTCACAAATAAAGACGATCGAAGTTGGTGAGAGCGTGGGCTACAGCAGACGTTTTGTGGCGGATCGACCGATGAAAATTGCTGTCATTCCTGTTGGATACGCGGATGGTTTCCGGCGCTCGTTGGGAATGGGTAAGGGAGGAGTTGTAATTCGACAAGTCTTTTGTCAAACAGTCGGGTCGGTGTGCATGGATATGGTGATGGTGGATGTGACGCACGTTGCCACATTTGAAGGAGATGCGGTGGAAATAATTGGGGAGATCCAGACGTTGACGAAGTTTGCACAGCAAATGGAGACAATTCCCTACGAAGTGTTGACTTCGATTTCCAAGCGGGTACAACGTATTTATTTAGAAGAATAGCAGTTTATTTTATGTTTAGTTATACCTTATTTGAATTTGGGCCATACAAGGTGTGTCTTGGTAACCTGCTGGTTTTGGCGATTATTTTCTTTGTGGCCTTTGTGTTGAGAAGATTGATTCATCGTGCCATGAAGCGTTATTTGATCGGAGCCAATATCCGCTTAGAGGGAAGAAAGGCGACATGGCTGAATATGATGAGTCAAAGCGTCTATTTGTTAGCGGCATACATCGCGTTGGCAAGTTTGAATTATAACAATCCAACGGTTACATTTACGCAGTTTTGGGATTACGATATCATTACATCGAGTAAGATTAAGGTGAGTGTATCGCAAATCATTTCGATCATTGTATTGATCTTCGTCGCTCGGTTTTTGATTAACTTTTTAAAGCTATACTACAACAAGAAGTTTCGTGGTAAACCGGAGTACAATCCCAGTACGGAGTATGTGTATGTGCAGATTAGTAAGTACGTGATCTACATCATCACATTTTATTTATGCTTGCAGGAATTGGATATTAATCCAAGTGTGTTTTTAGGTGGATCGGCTGCCTTGCTTGTAGGTCTTGGTTTAGGACTACAGGACGTGTTCAAGGATTGGTTTTCGGGATTGATTTTATTGTTTGAAGGTTCATTGAAGATCGGTGATATTATCGAATTGCAAGATTCTAAGTTTAAAGAATCAATTGTTGCGAAAGTGTTGAAAATAAATGTTCGAACCACGCAGATTGAGACGAGAGATGGTAATGTATTGCTGATCCCCAATGCGAAGTTAACTCAAGAGTATGTAGAGAATTGGAGTCATGGTACGGATTTGACTCGATTTTTGATTCCGGTTACGGTGGATTATGGTTCCGATACAGAGCTCGTCGTGAGTTTACTGAAGCAAGCGGCGATGAGTCATCCAAAGGTGAATAAGAATCAGCCTGTGGATGTTCGATTGAAAAATTTTGGTGACAAGGGATTGGATTTGGAGCTTATTTTTTGGGCCGATCAAGGTTGGGAGGCAAGTAACTATAAGTCTGAAATTCGCTTTGAAATTGATCGTCTTTTTAGAGAGTATCACATTGTTTTACCGTTCCCGAAGCAGTCGATCGTAGTGCGCACGGACGATTAAAAGAATGTTTTAAATAACCGCATAAAAAAACCGAAGCGTGAACTTCGGTTTTTTTATGAGTTAAAATTCGAATGTTTCCATGAATTTTGTGGTAAAATTACCCGCTCTAAAATCGGGATTGTCCATCAATTTTTGGTGAAAAGGAATGGTTGTTTTAATTCCTTCAATGATGTATTCATCCAATGCGCGTTTCATTTTCAATATCGCTTCTTCTCGTGTTTGAGCCACGACAATTAATTTTGAAATCATCGAATCGTAATTCGGCGGAATGGTGTATCCTGCATATGCATGCGTATCGATTCGCACTCCGTGACCGCCTGGTGAATGGTAACTTGTAATTTTTCCGGGCGATGGTCGGAAGTCAGCATACGGATCTTCAGCATTGATTCTGCATTGAATGGCGTGCATTTGTGGGTAATAATTTTTCCCAGAAATTGTATGCCCTGCAGCAATCTTAATTTGCTCTTTGATCAAGTCAAAGTTGATTACTTCTTCTGTAATTGTGTGTTCTACTTGAATACGTGTGTTCATTTCCATGAAGTAGAAGTCGCGATTTTTGTCAACCAAAAACTCAACCGTACCAACACCCTCGTAGTTTACTGCTTGAGTAGCTTTGATGGCTGCTGCTCCCATTCGTTCGCGCAATTCGTCGGTCATGAACGGAGACGGCGTTTCTTCCACCAATTTTTGATGTCTACGTTGAATAGAGCAGTCACGTTCTGACATGTGACATGCTGTACCGTATTGATCACCTGCAATTTGAATTTCAATATGGCGTGGTTCTTCGATGTATTTTTCCATGTAGATTCCGTCGTTTCCAAAAGCAGCAGCTGCTTCTTGACGCGCTGAATCCCATGCGTTTTCGATTTCATCTTCACTCCAAACGATACGCATTCCTTTTCCACCACCACCAGCAGTTGCTTTCATGATTACGGGATAAACAATTTGCTTCGCTTGTGTTTTTGCGTCTTCAAGATCTTTCAAAAGTCCAACAGATCCGGGGATACATGGCACTCCGGCAGCAATCATTGTTGCTTTAGCGGTAGCTTTATCTCCCATTCCATCAATTTGATCGGGCAATGCGCCAATAAATTTGATGTTGTGTTTTTGACAGATTTCAGAGAATCTTGCGTTTTCCGACAAGAATCCGTATCCTGGGTG
>SSGT01000114.1 GCA_008017065.1 Crocinitomicaceae bacterium | reverse complement strand
CGTTGGCAAACAACGATGTGATTACCGTCGTGATGACATCGAATGATCCATGCGCGTCAACACCCACAGCAACATCTGCAGGATCAACGATCCAAGTCGGAGGAAGCGTTGTCCCAAGTGTTGCAATCACCGGAGCACCAACATCGAGTATTTGTGCTGGAACAAGTGTAACGTTTACGGCAACTCCAGCAAACGGAGGAACAGCACCGAACTATCAATGGCAGGTTAATGGAGTCAATGTAGCAGGTGCAACGGGATCAACGTATTCATCTTCAACGTTGGCAAACGGTTCGATTGTTTCAGTGACCATGGTTTCTAATGCAACGTGTGCATCTACTTCACCCGTTGGAGCAGCAACAAGTTCAATTGCGGTGAGCCCAGCAATTCAAGTCACAGCGACTTCAACGAATGTAAATTGTAATACTCCAGCAAGTGGCACTGCAACTGCGGTTGCAACTGGAGGAACACCAACCTACCAATATGTGTGGTCACCGTCGGGTGGAAACAGTGCAACAGCAACAGGTTTGGTAGCGGGAGTATACACGGTAACAGTTACCGATAATGCAGGATGCTCGGCGACCGCATCAACAACGGTAGTTGGTTCCAACTCGATTAATTTAACCACCGCCGCAACACCTGTAAATTGTGGAAGTCAAGATGGATCAGCAACAGCAACCGCGACTGGAGGAACCGGTGCATTGAGCTATAGTTGGACACCCGGTAACTTGACAACTGCAACGATCTCAAATTTGTCGGTTGGATCCTATTCGGTAACAGTAACCGATGCGAGTGGATGTACGGCAACTGCTACACAACTTGTTGGTCAAAATGGAAACTTGAACGTTCAAGCAAGTCCATATTTTACGGAAATAGATGAAGGCGAAACAGTTAATTTATTAGCAACATCTACTCCGTCGATTACGGGATCGGTATTTAATTGGTCTCCTTCTGCGGGCTTGAGTTGCACGAATTGTACAAACCCAATTGCATCTCCATCGGCAACCACTGTTTACACGGTGACCGTAACAACACCAGATGGATGTGTAGGCGATACAAGCGTGACCGTGAAAATCAAATTAGTGTGTGGGGAATTCTTTGTACCAACAATATTCTCGCCTAATGGTGATGGAAACAACGATGAATTTAAAGTCTACGGAAAATGCATCGAAGAACTGAGTTTTCGTGTTTATGATCGATGGGGTGAAAAAGTTTTTGAAAGTATTGACCCGTCATTGGGTTGGGACGGGTATTTCAAGGGCAAGTTGATGAATTCTGCATCGTTTGTATACGTAGTGGATGTTCGATTTGTTGATGGAAGATCGGAAACAATCAAAGGAAATGTTAGTTTGGTGAGATAATTAATTAGTGGAATCACCTTGGAGTGCAATGTTGAATTTCAGCATTGCACTTTTTTATGGGATTATTGGATGAAATTCCGCTATTATTCCTTTTGAGTCCTATGATTTTAGTAATTCAGTAAGTATATTTGTCTCAATTTTGTGAAGTAAGCAGGTGTTTTCAATAGATAGTTAGGTCACTTGAAATACGCTGGATTTTTCAAAATAGCTAATGGAACAGCGGATAATCGTCAAAAAGTAAAAAAGTATTTTGTATGAAAGAAGAAGTTAAAAAAATAGTAGATGCAATGAGTAAGCGATTTGTTTCTCATCCTTGGCATGGAATTGAAGTTGGAGAAAAGGCACCACAAATTGTAAATGCATACATCGAGATTGTTCCTTCCGACAGCATCAAGTATGAAATCGACAAAGCTTCTGGACATATCATGGTCGATCGTCCGCAGAAATTATCCAATCACATGCCTTGTTTGTATGGATTTGTTCCAAAGACCTATTGTGATACACAAGTAGCTGCATTTGCGAACGAAAAAACAGGGAGAACAGATATCGTAGGCGATGGCGATCCGTTGGATATTTGTGTGTTGAGTGAACGTACGTTTTCTCATCCCAATATTCTGTGTGAGGCAAAAGTGATCGGAGGTTTCCGCATGTTGGACGGTGGAGAAGCAGATGACAAAATCATCGCTGTTTTGAAAGGCGACCAAGCGTATGGTTCGATCGAAGATATTGCTGACATGCCAAAGTTGGTAATAGACCGCGTTCGTCACTTCTTTTTAACATACAAAGATTTGGATGGCGGTGCTAAAAATGTTGAAATCACACATGTATATGGTCGTGACGAAGCGTTCGAAGTTATGAAAAGAGCGACGGCAGACTACGATGCAAAATATGCAGATGTAAACGATACGCTTGTTGAAGCAATTGTCGCAGCGGTAGAAGCAAAATAAAAAATCAATGGCTTCCGCTCGGTTTTTTTTTCGTGTGGGAACGAATTGATATAAGAACTGTTAAAGACTGACTTTCGGGTCAGTCTTTTTTCGTTTACGTGGTTTTTAGATTCAATTTTGCCTACATTTGCAACTTAATATTTAGAACAAGATAGATGAGTTTACTAACTGTTGGGAGTGTTGCATTTGATGCTATCGAAACTCCATTTGGAAAAACAGACAAAATAATTGGTGGAGCTGCAACCTACATTTCGTTGGCTGCTTCTTTTTTCGAGAAAAATCAACGAATTGTTGCAGTAGTTGGTGATGATTTTCCACAAGAAATGATCGACACGCTTGCTGAAAAGGGAGTTGATTTGGAGGGATTGCAAATCAAAGCAGGTGAAAAATCGTTCTTTTGGTCGGGAAAATACCACAACGATATGAACACGCGAGACACCTTGATCACTGAGTTAAATGTATTGGAAAATTTTGACCCAATCATTCCAGCTTCTTACCAGGGGACAGAATATTTGATGTTGGGGAATTTGACACCACAAATTCAGACACTTGTGATCGATCGTTTGGAACAACGCCCACAATTTATTGCGATGGATACCATGAATTTTTGGATGGATATCGCCATGGATGATTTGAAAGTGACATTATCTAAAATTGATTTATTGATTATCAACGATGAAGAAGCACGTCAACTTTCGGGCGTTAGCTCGTTGGTGAAAGCGTCGAAAATCATTCGCGAAATGGGACCAAAATATTTGATCATCAAAAAAGGAGAACATGGAGCGTTATTGTTTCATGGCGATCAAATTTTCGCAGCGCCTGCTTTGCCGTTGGAAGAAGTTTTCGATCCAACTGGTGCGGGAGATACATTTGCAGGTGGATTTATGGGATACATCGCAAGTACGGGTGATCTTTCGTTCGACAACATGAAACGAGCAATTATCGCAGGTTCTGCACTTGCGTCGTTTTGTGTAGAAAAATTTGGAACAGAGAAATTATTGCATATTTCGCAAGAAGATATGGAAAGTCGCATTCAAGAGTTCGTTAAATTGGCGAATTTTGACATGGTTTATCACGTAAAGTAAGTTCCTGAAGTTATGGAAAAGATTGAATTTATTGAGAAAATAAAGGGATTTGCAGCGAATGAAGATGCATTGGCAGTCAACCGTGAAGTAAATGAATTAAAAAGTAGTTTCGAAGATTTTTGCATCGAAGAGGAAAGATTACGTCAAGTAGCGTTTTTGGAGGCAAAAGAAGAAGGTGACGATGCCGTCTACGAGCGAATTCCCGATCCGTTGAAAGATGAATTTTATCAAATTTATAACGAATTCAGAGAGAGAAAAACGGCACAACTTACTGCGCTGAAGCTTGAACAAGAAGCAAACCTACGCCAGAAAAAGAATTTAATTGATCGCTTGAAAAACTTGATTCAAGAAGAGGAAAACATTGGTGTAGCTGTTGCAACCTACAAAGAAATCCATGAAGCGTGGAAGCAAGTGGGGGATGTTGTGCGCGAGAAACGGCAAGAAATTCAGCAAGAGTATTCCAAATTACTTGAATCGTTCTTTTTTAATTTAAAGATTTACAGAGAGTTGAAAGAACATGATTTGAAACGAAATTTTCAAATTAAGTCAGAACTGGTTGAGAAAATCAAAACCTTGAGCACAAGTGAATCGATCAAAGAAATGGAAGCGAGCATCAAAACCTTGCAAAATGAATTTGACGAAACGGGTCCCGTGCCACAGGAAGAGTGGGAGAACGTAAAAAATGCATATTGGGAAGCGGTGAAAGTAGTTTATGCCAAAATCCACGATTTTTACGAAGGGAAACGAGAAGAATTGCGCCAAAACATCGAACGTAAACAAGCACTGTTGGACGAAGTGAAAGCGTTTAATGCAGCACTCGAAGCGAGTTCAACTAAGACCTGGGAAGAATTGACCCAAACGTTGTTGAAATTTCAAGAAGATTGGAAGCAAATTGGATTTGGAACTAAAAAAGAGAACGAAGAATTGTGGGTTGCTTTCCGTCAGGAATGTGATGCCTTCTTTGCCCGAAAAAAGGCCTTTTTTGAAGGCTTGAGATCCCAATTTGATGAAGTTGCCAACGCAAAACGGAAACTGATTGAGCGTGTTCAAGCATTGAAAGATTCAACCGAATGGAAGGCGACGACGGATGCAATCGTTAAATTGCAACAAGATTGGAAGAAATTGGGCAGTGCGGGACAAAAAAGCGAGCAATTGCTTTGGAAGGAATTCCGTGGCGCATGTGATTCTTTTTTCAACGCGAAGCAAAAGCATTTTGAAGAATCAGACAAGCAAAATGAGACAAATTTGGTTGCGAAATTAGACGTAATCGCCAAAATCGAAGCCTATGTAGTGGGTGACGATCGAAGAAAAGCACTGGACGATTTACGTGATTTTTCAGCAGCTTTCAATGCTGTTGGTAAAGTTCCTTTCAAAGAGAAAGACAACGTCTATAATGCATACAAAACTGCAATTGATGCACACTACACCAAGTTAAAACTTGAGGGTGCGGAAAAAGACAAAGCAATGTTTCAGGCAAAAATGGATGCGCTGAAGGCAAATCCAAATGCCGATAAAGCGATTGATCGCGAAAAAAGAGACATGCAATTGCAAATTCAAACCTTACAGCAAGAAGTGCAACAGTTTGAAAACAACTTGGGTTTCTTTGCGAAATCAAAAGGTGCCGATGCAATGAAGAAGGAAATTGAAGCGAAAATAAACAGTGCAAAGCGCAAAATTGAAGATTTGAAACGAAAAATAAAGCTCCTTAGCGAATGAATAAATTCGTAAATATTCTGTTGTTGATACTACTCCTTCCGACGGTGGGAGTAGTTATTTTTGTCGGATTCGACCTGCCGATCGAGTTTCTGCGCATTTCGGGTTCAAATCTGCCGTACAAGCAAGAATTGTTTTTTGTTTTTGCAGGATTAATTTTGATCGTTGGCGGACGACGTTCGATTCGACGCTGGGTAGGGCTGCGCATGGTCTCTCAAACAAAACGCTACATTTGGAATCAACCGATGCACAAAACACGTGTGAAACAAGCCGTAATGTACCTGTATTTAGAGGCATTTATGCACTTGTTTTTCGCGGTTGGAACCTATGTGATTTCGCCAGAGGCGTGGGTGGTTTCTGCCGTGTTGGTATTGCTGGCGGTTGATCATTTGGTGTTTGGACTGATGGGGAAATATTTTAATAAGTTTCGCGTCGGAATCACCAAAAGCGCCATCGTTTTTTCCGATCGCGATATCAAAGTAGCTTATTTTTCTGGATTAAGAAAAGTCAGTACGCAACAACAGAGCTTATTTTTTGATTACATCAAAGAGCTTCAAATTGCTGTGCCGAGCGGGAGTATCGCGCCTCAAAATAGAAAAGAGTTTCGTGAAACGATCGAAACGATCGTCAACCGAGATGTTGTTTTCTTTTCGGAATCGTTTAAGTCATTCGAGGATCAAATCTGATATTCAATTTTCCATCCGCGGTTGGTTAAAACACGGTGCATCGTTATCAGTTCCAGCGCGTCTGGCAGTTGTTGCGCGATATTTTTGAACAACAAGGATTGATTTGATTCAACAAGGGGTTGCATCCCAAATGGGAATTGAAGTTCTGTTTCGTTGGTACTCGTCTCAAATAGCTGAATCGAATGCTTCAATAGATTGATATTTTCATTTTCACTGAGTTTGAAGTCTGAACTTTTTAGCGAGGTAAACAACTCAATGCGCTCTTGTGCTCTTGAAAATAGCACATTCAACCTTTTTCCTCCCGTTTTTTGATTCAACGGGCCAAAGCGCAGGTGAAATTCACCTGCAGGATCTTTTCCATATCCTAAACTAATAATCAATATCGCACATTCGTCGCCTTGCACTTGTTCCAAGGTTTTGAAAAATGCAGTGTTTTGTTCGATCGCCAATGCGAGTTGATCCTGTACTTCCGGTGCCAATTGATTCCAAATACATTGCAACTGACTTTCCGAAAATGCAACTACGCCAATATTATGTTTTGTTGTCAAATACCGTGTAATTGTTGTGGCAACCGCTTTTGCTTCCGCCGTGTTTTGACGGTTTTCAAAAATTCCGTTTGCAACGTAATGGAGTTTCAACGACGACTCAGCGGGCGTTGGACTTGGGTAAACAATTAATTCATTTTCGTAGAAGAAGCGGTTGGAGAAGGCGATCAAATTGGGATATTTACTCCGGTAGTGATGCTTTAGCGTCGCTTTTTGATAATAGAAGTTAGCTTGGTGCAACAGATCAACTCCTCCGAATGTGCTATTGAAATAGTGAGAAGGCGCCATTTGTTGACTATCGCCAGCTACGATCGCTTTGTTGGAACGTTGCAAGGATCCCAACGCCGACGCAAGTGGAATTTGACTTGCTTCATCAAAAATAACAACGTCAAAAAGTGTACTTTCCATTGGGAAATTGGCTGCCACTTGTGTCGGTGTGCTCAACCAAATTGGGGTCAACAATTCAATCCAAATTTTGGCATCCGAATCCAATAGTTCACGCATTGTTTTGTACTGTTTCGTTTTACTGAATTCTCGAACAAGAATTGCTTTGCCTGCTTTTAAACGTTGTTTTAAATGTTTTTGATCGGCGTTTAACTGCGCAGCATAGGTTCGTAACAGCGCATTGTAAGCGTTGAATTTCGTTTTCTTTTGCTCTAAAATGTGGTTGGAAAAATGCTGTTGTTCCAATGCTGTTTGTTCCAAAATCGATTCTATTTTGGATTTCAAGTGTGTTCCGTTCAGTTTGGCAATCTCCGGAAAGGTACTTTCAAATTGAATCCAATTGCTTTTCAAAATGAACAATTCCAGTTCTGTCGGATTGGAAACACGCGAGATTATGCGAAATAATTCAACCGGAGTTTGTTCAATCAACGCATGTGCCTGAATCAATCTGCCCATTTTTTGTTTGCCGAGTTGCAACACCTGCTGAATTGATGAATTTGGCGTGAGGTTGAAAACCTGATGAAGAAACTGATATGCTTTTTGAAGTTGATCTGCATCAAGCAACACTTGTTTTCGGATTTCAGCAGGTAATTTTTCGATGGAATTGATTTCGTTCAACGCCTCTTTTTGCAACTGCTGAAAGAAGTAGTGGATTCCTTCTAATTCAACCGCAGGTCGCTCGATCCCAAGTTCGAAGAATTGAGCAACTATTGTGTGTTGTTTTTGTTTCAACGCTTGGTATTCAAGTTGATTGGTAACCGCTTGAATTGGATTGATAGTGGGCGAGGTCAATTGATTTTTGACTTGCTTTGCAATACGTCGTTTTTGAAACCAGTTTCCGGTTTCCAGTCCTTTTTTCCAACTTTCGAGTTCACTTTGACTGACTGGATTTTTCCAGATTTTCTCTTCTTGTTCTCGCAGTTGAAGCGAGCCTTCAAGTTGGTGGTATTGAATTCTCAACTGCTGAAACAGCGTTTGTGCTTTTTTGCTTTTATAGATTGAAGCGTATTTTTTGAAGTATTCATTTTCAAAAAGTTGACATCTGGGGATTTGCTTGATGTACGTTTCCAACGATTCAAGGGTGTCGATTCGAAGCGAATGCTCCCACTGTTGAAAGGCGTGTGTCAGCTCTTCCACGCTCGTCATAAACGTTTTTTGTTGAAGAAAAGCTTCTTTTTTAAAAACGCGTAATTCTTCAAACGAACCGATCGATTCAAACAATTGCAGTATCGTCTCTCGGTGCTGAAGCCACGTTGCGACAGAAGGTGCTTGAAGATCAAATTCAATCGCTTCCAAATCGCGCTCGTTGCGCAACTGATTGAAGGTTTCCAAGCTTACACCTCCGACCAAATCGTGGTGAGTAAGTTTGTCGAGTTGCAATTGCAAATTCGACAGCAACAATTCGGAATATGGAATCGTTTTGGTTGACGTGGTAATGTGTTGCTCTAAAAATTCCCAACTTTTTTTCAGCCGTTGAATCAGTTCTTTTGGTTTCGTTTGATTGTCGATTACGACTGAAAAATGATCTAGCTGCGCGCTTTTTAATTTTTGAACCAACACCTCTAATGCAACTTTTTTTTCTGAAACCACCAAGGTCATTTTTTCGGAATCCAAGTATTTTCCGATAATATTGGTTAAAACTTGCGTTTTTCCTGTTCCAGGCGGACCTTGAATGACCAAGTTGCCGGATGTGATCTTGTCGAAAATCTGGCGTTGATCTTTATCGTCAGCGACAAGGAGTTGATCGCTCAACGCAAAATCTGGATTGCTTTTTTCAATCGATTCGCCTAAAATTTCACGAACCAATTCATTGGGATGTTGTGCGTGTAACGCGTCTAAATCTTTGACAAGTTGGTACCGGTGGTAATGAAAATTTCCAATGATTTGTTGTGGAACAAGGGTGTACGAAGAAAAATTATTCTCTAAAAAATCAGATAGGTAACTCAGATACGATTCGATATCTTCATGCGCTGGAGTGCGTAATTCCAATCCATAACTCCGTAAAAGTTCGTTCCTAAAAAATGGATTGACGATGAAATTTTCGGTGTCCAATTTGAACTGAATCTCTTGCGTTAGCTTTGAAATTGAAAATTCCAACGGACATAAAATCAAAGGTGTTGAAACGGATTTTCCTTTATAGTTCCATGCAATTGTTTGAATCGCAAGACAGAGTGTTTGTGTATCTGTTTCCCGTTTATGTTGGGTCGATATTTTTAAAACATGATTCAATTCGGATGATGCAGGACATGTAAAATCTTCCAGCTTGGAAAGTTGAATCGGAAACAGTTCTTTTTTGGAAACATCTGCGTGTGCCAAGATATCAGAAGCCTGAATTTCCGTTAACTGAAAAATCATGTCTTGAATGATATCTTTGATTTCTTGTTCCAATGGAAAATGGTTAAATAATTACCAGAAAAGCGCGATTTTCCCTGTCGATTTTCCGGATTCAAGCAAGGCATGTGCATCCGCAATTTCGTGTGCTTTATAGGTTGCGCCGACTTGAGGTTTCAGAATTCCTTGATGCGTTAAAGCGACCACTTCTCGCAAACACGTTGTCAAAACAGACTGCTTATTATCGGCAATTTTGAGCATGTTCACACCTAAAACATTTTTGGAACGCATCATCAATCCAATTGGCACAACGAATCCCATTTTACGCACAAAATTTAGAGTTGAAAGGATTCCCCATTTGGAGCCCGACATTTCTGAGCCACCAAAGAGAATGAGTTTTCCTCCTGAACCAAGCAAGGAAAAATCCTTCTTGAAGGTCGAGCCTGCCACCGGATTAAAACTTACGTCCAAACGCTGATTTTTCAACAGATGTAAAAGTTGCTGTTTGTAATCGCTTTCAGTGTAGTTGATGACTTCATCGGCACCGAGTTCTTTCACCAACGCTGCTTTGTTGGCATGTCCGATTTTTGCATAAACGAATGCGCCTCTCCATTTGCACAATTGAATCAAGGCAGTTCCAACTCCGCCAGCGGCAGCATGAATCAATACCTTGTCATTTGGGTAAACGGGAGCAAGGTAACACGCCATGTAGTAAGCCGTCACAAACTGTGTAGAAAGGGATAACGCTTCTTCGGCTGGCATGTCATCAATGCGCGCAACGGCTGAGTCGAATGTGACCGCGTGCTGCGCATAGCCTCCGAATCGTGTGAATGCAACGACGCGTTTTCCGAGTAAATCAGGGTCAACTTTTTCGCCAATTTGCAGAACAATTCCCACCACTTCGTAACCTAGAATTGCAGGCAAGGGAGGAGCTTCGCGATACATCTTGTTTCGAGCCATGACATCTGCATAGTTCAAACCAAATGCTTCTACTTTAATCAAAACTTCGTTTTCAACGGGATTTTTGATTTCAACCGACTGGAGTTGGAAAGCTGTTTCCGCTTTTCCATACGAAACAAGCGCATAGCCTTCG
>SSGT01000119.1 GCA_008017065.1 Crocinitomicaceae bacterium | reverse complement strand
GCAACATGGAATGGAAAAAATCTCAACGGAGAACGCGTACAAACTGGTGTTTACCTCATCTGGACAGCTCCTTTGAATGGTAAAGGTAGAAAAGTAGCAAAAGTAACCGTGATTAACTAAGCTTGAAAACAACAGAACGAGGAATCATTCTCAGCAGAATTCCCTATTCGGAAACAAGTACGATCATTCGCTGCTTTACGCTGAATCATGGGTTAAAATCCTTCCTTTTCCAAGGTGCAAAGAAGAAAAACGGTCACATATTAATGGCGATGGCACCGATTGAATTCACGTACTATCAACGCAGTGATAGTCAATTGGGGAAAATGACAGAAGCGCAACTCTACCTGTCGTTGCAAGACTTGCGTTTTCACCCCATCAAATCGGTACTGCTTTTTTTCATGGCTGAAATGTTGCTCCATACCTTACATGAAGATGCAAAAGATGAACCTTTGTTTCAATTTGTTCAAGATGAATTGATGTGGCTCGACGAATCATCGGAATTCACCAACTACCCCATTTATTGGTTATTGGAACTGACGCAACACCTCGGATTTTACCCGTATGTAGTGGATGAGCAAGGTGCATATTTTGATTTGGAAGACGGACAATTTGTACAACATTCTCCTTACAACCACACATCACAAAAAAGTGAAACAGTCAATCTATTGCGGGAACTGATCGGGCATTCAAAAAATGAGTTACTCGCGTGGAATATCTCCAAATCTGATCGCAAAAAACTGACGCAATTGCTTTTTGAATATTATCAATTCCACATACCAAATTTCAAAGAACTAAAGTCTATTGAAATCATTGAGAGTATTTGGAGTTAAACAAAACGCCCTACAGAAGCAGGGCGTTTCAATGTGCAAGCTGAGAGCCTTAAATTGTTAAACATATTTTCTAAACCTACTTCTGAGGTTCACGGATAAAGATAGTAGAAAAATCTAAAATCTCCATCGAATTGGTCTTAAAATTTCTAACTTTTGCATTGACCATCGTTATAAAATCATCGTTGTAAATCGGAATCACAACGGCTTCATTGATGATCATTTGATCGCATTTAACCCACAGATCCGTGCGTTTAGAAACACTTTTTTCTTTCATCGCCGCCTCTAACAAATTGTTGAACGTAGAATTGACGAAATGAAATTGATTTTTTCCAGTCGCGCTATTCTTACCGCTGTAAAAAAGATCCAAAAAGTTTTGCGGGTCTGGGTAATCGGCAATCCATCCACTGATCCACATGTGTGCTTTTCCAGACTTAATCGCAGCACTGCGTTCCCGCAATGTACACAACTTGATTTTTAAATCAATGTTCAAATGCGCTTTGAGTTGCGATTGCAATCCCTTAACCAATTGATAGGTTGAACTCCCCGCTTCGGTGTTTACATAAATCTCCACGGCAGGAAAACCAACTCCATTCGGAAATCCAGCTTTTGTCAATGCCTGCTGCGCTTGAACTACGTTGCGTGAAAATCCATTTACATTGTTTGACGGATAACCAGATAAAGCAGGTACAAATCCGTTCGTCACAGGATATCCTTCGCCTTTCAACCACGTATTTACCAACTCAGCGCGATCAATTGCAAAATTGAATGCTTGGCGCACATTTTTATCGGCAAACGGGGCCACTCCATTGTTGAGACCAATGTATGTCAAACTCAAGCTGTTTTTAGAATCCACTTTGTGTTTCACCGTTTTACCTTCTTGCGCTTCTTTCAATGTGCCGAGGGTATTTTCAATTTCATTTGCAGGAATTTTTAATATCAAGTCGATTTTACTTTTTCGAAAAGCCAACAACTCCACTTTTTTTGATTTTGCGTATGTCAACAGCACGCGATCTAAAAACGGCAAGGTATTCCCAAAACGATCTTTTCGCCAATACGCAGGATTTCTTTCCAACACGATTCCATTGTTGTTCCACGAACCGAGCTTAAACGGACCTGTTCCAACGGGATGTTTTGCCACCGTAGCGCCGTATTTGTCGTATGCCTCCTTGGGAAAAACACCTAAATTGGAATGCGTAAGCATCTTATCAAAACCAACAAACGGCGATTCCAAACTGATTTCAAGTGTATATTTATCTTTCACGTTAATTCCAGAAACAGACTGATTTACAACCTCATATTTCGTAGCGGCGTGAAATGCTTTTGCTCCTTTAATTTTATTTAAAAACAAATTGCCCACCCTGTTTTCTGGCAAACCGCTACACGCCAATTCGAGCGAAAATTTAATGTCGTCTGCCGTTAATTCTCGTCCGTCGCCTCCTGAAAAGCAAGGATCATCATGAAAAAAAACGCCTTTTCGAATACGAAATGTATATGTTTTAGCATCTCGACTAACCGTGTAACTTTCAGCCAATGCGGGCACAACATCTGAATCGTTTTGATCGATTTTCAACAACGTTTCAAAAATCTGATTATTCATTCGCTGTTCGTATACATCTTCTGACGCAAGCGGAAACAATTTTTCCACCTTTTCAGCGGACATGAAACGCAATTCACCGCCATAAACAGCACTCCCCTTCGCAATTTTGGGTTGTGTGTCTTTTCCACCGCAGCCCACTAAAAGCATGCAAAGGCCCACAAAAAAACCGGTTGATCTCATGAATCAAAAATACATAA
Source organism: Crocinitomicaceae bacterium (assembly GCA_008017065.1). Taxonomy (GTDB): domain Bacteria; phylum Bacteroidota; class Bacteroidia; order Flavobacteriales_D; family Crocinitomicaceae; genus JAQVCM01. The sequence goes on along the minus strand of SSGT01000119.1, from coordinate 10,414 downwards.
AAATCATCGTCTCGAGCTAAAAAGTGTATTTATTCAGCAAGAAGAGAAAAACCACTAGATGGTAGCGTAACCCAATTTCGTTCGAACACGCGCCAACACTCCATTTGCGACTTTTCGTGCTTTTTCTGCACCGACAGCCAATACGGCATCGATTTTAGCTGGATTTTGCATGTAATCGGCATAAATTTGACGGTGATTCGCGTAGTTGGTCAAAATCAATTCCAACAACGCCAATTTCGCATGTCCGTAGCCAAACCCTCCAGCTGTATATTTGGCATGCATCTCCGCGATCATCGCTTCAGAAGCCAACAATTTGTATAGTTGAAATACATGGCACGTTTCAGGATCTTTCGGATCATCAAGCCCTTTCGAATCTGTTTGGATCGACATAACTTGCTTTTTCAATTCCTTTTCTGAGGCAAAAATATCAATGAAATTGTTGCGCGATTTACTCATTTTTTCGCCGTCTGTCCCAGGAACTAATTTCGTATTTTCCTGAATCTTATCTTGCGGCAACACAAAGGTCTCTCCCATGCGCGCGTTGAACCGAGATGCAACATCCCGCGTGATTTCCAAATGCTGTAATTGATCTTTGCCTACGGGAACAAATTCTGCATCGTAGATCAAAATATCGGCTGCCATCAACATGGGATAGGTAAACAAACCTGCATTCACATCGCCTAGCCGATCCGCCTTGTCTTTGAAGCTGTGTGCCAGCGTAAGTCGTTGAAACGGGAAATAGCACGACAAATACCATGTCAATTCCGTCACTTGAGGAATATCACTCTGGCGATAAAAAACGGTCTTTTCAGGATTCAGACCAAATGCAAGCCACGTTGCCGCCGTTGAATACGTGTTGTTTCTCAACGTTTCTCCGTCTTTAATTTGAGTCAACGAGTGCAAATCCGCGATAAACAAAAATGATTCGTTTGCTGGATCATTTGCCAACTGAATAGCGGGATGAATTGCACCCAAGATATTTCCCAAATGCGGCGTTCCTGTACTTTGAATTCCTGTAAGAATGCGTGCCATTGCTTTTTTTGAGCACAAAATTACAGAAATTTAGAGGAATTGTTCGTCGAAATTGGGATTTGATTTACCGAATTCACTAAATTTGGGAAGTGGAAACAGTTCGAGGAATTTTCGGTTTACTTTTTAAAATTTACGTTGGTGTTGTTTTCTTGGCAACGCTCCTGTTTTTTTACATTCCCATCTTTATTCTTCTCTCACGAGAATCGTGGAAGGTCGCTGCTTTCAAAGTGCATATCGTGTGGTGTTATGCTTTTCGCTTCTTGACTTTTTACCACGTTAAGTACAAAGCAAAACACCCATTGCCTGCAGGTCCTTACATCATTATTGCAAATCATGCGTCGTATTTGGATATTTTTTTAATGTACTCCTTGCTTCCGAATCATCCATTTCTATTCATGGGAAAATCTGAAATCTTGAAATACCCCTTGATGAAAACGCTGTTCAAACGTCTGAATATCCCCGTTTTCCGCAACGACCGGATGAAAGCTGCCAAATCGTTTATCCAAGCCAAAAAAGCGTTGGAAAATGGATGGTCGATTGTAATCTTTCCCGAAGGAACAATTCCGGACGACAATTCACCGCACATGATTCCCTTCAAAGAAGGTGCGTTCAAGCTCGCCAAAAGTGCTAAAGTTCCACTGATACCGATCTCATTTACCAACAATTACAAACTCTTTTCGGACCCTGAAAAAATACTAGGACCCGCAAGACCAGGGATTTCTCATGTTCACATCCATCCATGCATCTCTGCAGAAACGGTTGCAACACATTCCTGCGAAGAATTGATGCAACTCGCATTTGAAACGATTGATCGACCCATTCAAGCAGCTTTGAAACCCAATTGATTTACGCAAATTCGATACCGCTCGCAATTGTTGATTGAACATTTTATGCGTATATTTGCACACCATAAAATGAAGCATTGCCATGAAGATTACAGAAGATATTATTGATCACATTGCCCACCTTGCCCGCTTGAAATTTGAAGGTGAATCCAAGGTTGCGATTCAAAAAGACTTGGAAAAAATTGTCAATTTTATGGCTATATTGGAGAAAGTTCCAACCGATGACGTGGAGCCACTTATCTTCATGTCAGAAGAAGTCAACGTGTTGCGTGACGATGTTCCTCAAGTTACTATTTCACAAGCAGATGCATTAAAAAATGCGCCTAAAAAAGATTCTGACTATTTCAGAATTCCAAAGGTATTGGATTTAAAATAAGAATCATCCGAAGACTTCCGTTTGAAGTTTTTAACAGTTCTTGGGCGAAAGTCGTTGAATCAAACGCATTTTCTTGTCAGAATTGCATTATTTTTGAATGGTAAAAGAAATTTCAATTTTGCCTCCAAATTCAATTTATGGTATTTATCAGTATAATCGTTATTGTTGCTTTGGGATTGAGTCTGTATGACTATTTCTCGAGCCGTGATGTAGAACGGTTATCGTATACGGTATCGAAATCAAGAAATCCAAGGTATGGCGCTTTCGAGCTTCGCAAGGCCTACACCTACACACTCACGTCGATTCTCTCCATTTTTATTTTATTACTCGTGGGCTTTGTGGCGATCGATCGTGGCGTTGGTTTTGGCAAATTTACACCTCCCAAAAAAGAAATCAAATCCGACACGTTTCAACTGACACTCGCCGCACCTCCTGTGGAACCAATTGAAACACTACCGCCGAGTTATAAGTTAGATGGAAAAACAGGTAGCGGTGAAACAACACAAGCAAGCATCGCACAATCAGAACCTCAACAAGAAGCGACCCCTTCCACTTCGGATGCTCGTTCAAACTCAGAGAAAACCCAAGACCAAGGATCGCAACGACCAAACAATAATCCGGAGAAACCCACGAATCGAAAATCGACCACGAGCAGCGAACAAGAAGTGAAAGATTTTGAGAAACAATTGTTTGCTGACGCAAAAGGCGTTCAAGAACGAGAAAAAATTAAACGAGAAGCAGAAGAACGAAAAAAGAAACGAGAGGAAAAAACAAAAAATACACCTCCGCCTACCAATCAATCCAATGCAAATGCCGGTGGAAACAATGGAGCAAAGGGAAAAACCATGGTGCATTACGAGCTGAATGGCCGACAACCTCACAACAACGATTTATGGTTTGTAAGAAATCCGGGTTACACCTGCGGACAAGGTACTTCTGGTGAAGTAATCATCAAAATCAAAGTAAACTCAAACGGAGATGTCGTAAGCGCCGTGCCTGCGGAAAGTTACAACGAACTCAATAGTTGTTTGGTACAGCAATCCATTGCATACGCCAAAAAATCGCGCTTTAGCCCCTCTTCAAAATCGTCGGAAGAAGGAATCATCATCTACCGATTTGTGCCGTGAAAAGGCTGAATTATTTAGGCTTGAGAATGAGCTTTAAGTAAACAAAACCAATGATTCCAGAAAGGAGCGAAGCAATCAAGATGGCGATTTTCGAATGATCGATTAAGGCTTTTTGGTCAAAAGCCAAAATAGTGATAAAAATAGACATCGTAAAACCGATTCCCGCCAACATTCCGACACCTAAAATGTGTTTCCAACGAATAGCGTACGGCAATGATGAAACCTTGAACGTAACAGCCATAAAGCAGAGCAGAATAATCCCCAAGGGTTTGCCAACAACTAGCCCCAATAAAATGCCCAAACTACTGTTGTGTGTTAAACTACTTGCCCAATCCGCGTCGATTACGACACAGGTATTGGCCAGTGCAAACAACGGCAAAATAAAAAAGGCTACGGGTGCATGTAAAAAATGCTGTAATTTATAGGAAATCGAAGTTTTCTCACCCTTTTGAAACGGGATCGCAAAAGCAACTAAAACGCCCGTAACCGTTGCATGAACACCCGAATGAAGCATGAAATACCACATCACACCTCCCAACACCAAGTACGGCAACAAGATGTAAATTTTCAAGCGATTCATGGCGAGCAACACGGCAAAAATACCACCAGCAATCAGTAGATTTGTTCCTGCGGCTAACCCCAACATACCGCCGCTCGTTTCGGAAGGATAAAACAAAGCGATTACTAAGATCGCACCCAAATCATCGATTACAGCCAAAGCCACTAGAAAAACCTTCAAGGCAGTCGGGACTTTATTTCCCAGCAAAGAGAGTACGCCCACAGCAAAAGCAATATCGGTCGCCATCGGAATTCCGCCACCAGCTTGTGTATTCGTGCCAAAATTGAACAACATGTATATCAACGCGGGTACCAACATCCCTCCAATTGCCCCAAAAATGGGTAACGACGCCTTTTTAAAATTCGAAAGCTCTCCGATATAAATCTCTCTCTCCAACTCTAAACCGATCAACAGAAAGAAGATTGCCATCAGGCCGTCGTTGATCCAATATTCCGTGCTTTCTGACCCAATGTTGGCGTGCCAAACATGCAGATACGAATCACTCCACGAAGAATTCGCAAGAATCAATGAAATAATTGTACAAAAAATCAATATAATTCCTCCCGATTTTTCGCTGTCTATAAATTCTTTGTAAAGCCCTCTAATCTTCATTTTAAAAAAATTATGCAAAAGGCTAAATTACCATTTTAATTGGGATTTCAATTCACAAAAAATGAAAATAAGACCTCGAATACTTCGTTTGAACTTGCAAAAATAAACAGGTTATCTTAAAAATAAATCTATTTTTGCAGGAGAAGGAACCACGAAAACATTCGTTTCCTTACGCATCCAAACTCAAAACAAAAACATGAAAAAAGTACTTTTCTTGTCTGCAATTACAAGCGGTTTAACACTTTTTGGACAATCAACTATGCAGGATAATCCCAACAAAATTTTGTATCCACAAACCAAAAAAGTAGATACAGCAAACGTTTATTTTGGAACAAAAGTAAACGATCCCTACCGCTGGTTGGAAGACGATCGTTCGGCTGAAACGGCTGTTTGGGTGGAAGCGCAAAACGAAGTTACTTTCGGCTATTTACAACAGATTCCATTTCGAAATCAGCTGAAAAGTAGAATGGAAAAAGTGTGGAATTACGAGCGTATTTCAGCACCATTCGTAGAAGGTAAGTTTACCTACTTTTACAAGAACAATGGGCTTCAAAACCAATCTGTTTTATACCGAAAAGACGCCAATGGTGCTGAAGAAATATTTCTAGATCCAAACGGTTTTTCGAAGGATGGTTCAACTTCTCTTGGAGAAGTTAGTTTCTCGAAAGACGGTACAAAAGTCGCCTACGCAATTTCGGAAGGAGGAAGCGATTGGCGAAAAATCATTTTGATGGATGTAGCCTCAAAAAAAATCATCGAAGACACGCTTGTCGATATCAAATTTAGCGGAATATCGTGGAAAGGAAATACAGGATTTTACTATTCAAGCTACGAAAAACCAGTAGGGAGCGAACTCTCAGCAAAAACCGATCAACACAAATTGTACTTTCACAAACTTGGAACACCCCAAAAATCAGATGTAGTCATTTTTGGGAACGATGTAAAACGGCGCTATGTCGGTGGTTCTGTTTCTGAAGACGAAAAGTACTTATTTATCTCTGCTGCAAATTCAACATCAGGTAACGAACTGTATGTGTTGGAATTGGATAAACCCAACGCATCAATCAAAACGATTGTTTCAAACTTTAATTCAGACAATTCGGTGATTGAAACAGTGGGACCAAAATTGTACATCGTAACCAACTTCAAAGCACCGAATCGGAAAGTGGTTACAGTAGATATTGCAAATCCAACTCCAGAAAACTGGGTTGATTTCATTCCGGAAACTGCACACGTCCTCTCACCTTCCACGGGAAGCGGCTATTTCTTCGCCAACTACATGAAGGATGCAGTTTCGGTAATTTATCAATACGATTACCAAGGGAAAAAAATCAGAGAAATACAACTTCCAGGAATTGGAAGTGTCGGTGGAATTGGAGGAAAAAAAGAGGAAAAGACGCTCTATTATTCGTTTACCAATTACATTACACCTGGTACTATTTATAAATTTGACCCAAAAACGGGTAAATCAAACGTCTATCAAAAACCAAAAGTAGATTTCAATAGCGATTTATACGAGTCCAAGCAAGTGTTCTACAAATCAAAAGATGGAACAATGATTCCGATGATCATCACCCACAAAAAAGGGATTCAATTGAATGGCAAAAACCCGACGATTCTCTATGGTTACGGCGGATTTAATGTCAGTCTGACCCCTTCTTTTAGTATTGCAAATGCTATTTGGTTGGAACAAGGCGGCATCTATGCCGTTGCCAATTTGCGAGGAGGTGGCGAATACGGCAAGAAATGGCACGATGCAGGTACAAAACTTCAGAAGCAAAATGTGTTTGACGACTTCATTGCTGCTGCCGAATATTTGATTAGTCAACAACTCACAAGCAGTGAATTTCTTGCGATTCGCGGAGGATCAAACGGTGGTTTACTTGTAGGCGCGGTAATGACCCAACGACCAGATTTAATGAAAGTTGCGCTGCCAGCTGTGGGTGTGTTGGACATGTTGCGCTACCATACATTTACCGCTGGAGCAGGCTGGGCGTATGATTACGGAACAGCGGAAGACAATGTCGAAATGTTCAACTACTTGTTCAACTATTCGCCCGTACATCAAGTAAAAAATGGAGTTGCATATCCTGCAACGATGATTACAACCGGAGACCACGACGATCGCGTTGTACCGGCGCATAGTTTCAAATTTGCTGCTGAACTGCAAGAAAAACAAGTTGGAAACAATCCTGTTTTGATTCGAATTGACGTAAACGCTGGTCACGGAGCAGGAAAATCTATTGCACAAACAATCCAGGAAAATACGGATATTCAGTCGTTCATTTTATATAACATGGGATTTAGGGAATTACCAACAAAATTGTAATGTACTACATCAACTACGTTATCGAACACGAAGGCCACATCATTCACAACGGTGAGGAAGTTTTTGCGAAAATAAAAGCGCGAAAATGGAACTCTGTGTGCCAAAAACACGAAATACATTTTCACAACGGAACGAAACTCGCCCTGAAATCCGAAGACGGCCAACCATTGAATCGATTTTCAATTCACAACGATAAAAATCAAGTTGTTGGGAAAATCGAGAAGGACGAAACATCCAATTGCATTCGGATTGAAATGGCTTGCAGTACGTACTTAACAGAAAAATACGTACTCAAGAGTGTCAAAAACTGTTTTTCAAAGACGATTGAAGTTTACAACTCAAAATCGGAATGTATCAGTCAGATATATCGCAAATTCTGTTGGCGAAAATTCAAGCGAACGACACTCATCGTTGAAAAACAAAAAAATCGAGTAGCTGTAGAAAATTAGTTTATTCTGTACGCCCTAACGTTTGGCGCGAAAAACATGATCCTAGCACTGCGTTGATTTATTTTTTTAACAGCGAAGGCACGAAATCAAGCATCAAAGAATTCATACAAAACCGCTTGTAGGTTGGTGCGGGACCATCGTCAAATATGTGCCCCAAATGTCCATCACAGCGTCCGCAAAGCACTTCTGTTCGCTCCATTCCGTAAGTCGTATCCGCTTGATAAGTTACACTTGATTTACGCAAGGGCTCATAAAAACTCGGCCATCCGCAGGTACTCGAAAATTTAGAATCTGCTAGGAAAAGTGCATTCCCACAAGCTGCGCAATAGTACGTGCCTACACCTTCAAAATCCCAGTATTTACCTGAAAAGGCATACTCTGTTGCTTTGTTTCTCGCAATTTGATACACTTCGTTGGGAAGTACTTTTTTCCATTCCGCATCGCTAACGTGCAAATGCGTTGTATCTGTTCGGGAATAATACGGATTTTTTGGAGTATCGGTTGATTTTTGTTGTGCGTTGCAAGCAGTCAACCCAATCAAAAAAAAGAAGGAAGCAAAAACTATATTTTTCATAAAATCATTTTTAAATGGTATTTCCAAACTACGATGCAATCGCTTGGATAGTTTGATTCAAGAACAGTTAAGCTCCAAATTTGTTTAAATGCAAGACCAAACAAAAAAATCCTGCTTCTCGATGGAAACAGGATTTGCGAAAAACAATAATTTAGATCACCGCACTACAGTAATAAATCCGCTGCAAAAACCTTTGTACTCGGGAGCACTGCAATCAAAATCTTCTGTTTCGATAATGTAAAAATAAACACCCGACTGAAGCTCTTTTCCTCCTTTGTCGAAACCTGCAAAAGGATTCAGCGGACCGTCCATTTCATACACCAAATTTCCCCAACGATTTAAAATCAAAATTTTATAATCAATACATTCTTCGAGCAAAGTCGGTAAAACAAGTTCGTCATTGATTCCATCGCCGTCCGCTGTAATTACATTGGGCACAACAAAATCTTTCATCGAAACACCTTCCGCAATTTGAATGACTTGTGTTGTATCGTATGAACAACCAAAGCCATCCGTTACGTTTAAGGTCACTGAATTATTCCCAAAAGTGGGAAAATTCGCAGTAGGATTGACCGTAGTAGAGGTTCCTAACCCAGCAAAATTCCAGCTGTATTGGTATGTTCCCGCAGGGAAAGTTTGATTCACAAAATTTGCGTTTTGAAAACAATCCCCCGTAAAATCAAATTTTGGGAAAATAGGACTCGTCACAGTGTATGAACCATTCAAGGTGTTCTCACATCCGTTGGCGTCTGCATAGGTATACACGATTGCGTAATTACCCGGAGCTGCTGTCGAAATTGTCAACCCATTTCCAGAAACATTATCTCCTGAGAGTGTTCCTCCTGATGGACTTGTCGTGAGTTGTACATTCGCTGAACCAAAACAATAAACAGCTGCCAGGTTGGTCGATAACACGGGTCGTGGCAACACATTGATACTGTTTGTTGCTGACGAAACACAGCTGTTTGCATCCGTATATGTATACACAATTGTGTGCGGTCCGTCTCCCGCTGCGACTGGACTAAACGTTGTCGACTGTGTTCCATCTACTGTAAATACCCCACCGGCTGGATTTCCAACCAAGGTTATTGGATCTTCATAATTACAAATCAAAGGTGGAACGGTAAACGTAGGAGCCGGCACTGTAACCACTGTAACCGTTGCTGTCGTTGAAGCGGAACAACCATTTGGATCGGTGTACGAATAGGTCAAGGTATGCGTTCCTGCACCAGCCGCCGATGGAATAAATTCATTGTTTGTCACACCCGGTCCTGACAACGTTCCTCCTGCAGGCGAAAGTGTTAGCTGAATCGGTGTGTTTGAAATACAGTATGGATTAACAATTCCAGTAATGGATACAATCGGTAATGGGTTGACGGTGATCACATCAGCTGCCGAGTTTGTACAACCGTTTTCATCTACAAAAACGTACGAAATTGTATGATCGCCAACACCCGCAGTAGCTGGACTAAACGTCGCTGAAGTCACTCCAGTTCCAGAGATCGTCCCAGATTGAGAAGCCGTTGGAACGGGCGAAAAATCTGTAATTGGAAAAGGCGAAACATCGATGCACGTATCCGTTGGTACGTCGATCGTCACTGGTGGTACAAAATCCGCAACACTCACGCTGAAGGTTGCTTGTACACCCAAGTTGTCAGTCACAATTACGTTATATGTCCCAGCGCACAAACCAGTTGCAGTTTGGGTCAATTGCGCTTGTGAATCATTCCAATTGTATGAATACGGTGCGTTGCCACCAGAAACATTCACCGTTGCTGTCCCGGTACACGATGAAGTGGACGGAGGAACACACGTACTGTTGCAATATCCGTAGGTAGGAGTACCATTTCCTGCCCATGCACCTCCATCAACTGCTCTTCTAAGACTATTGCCCATATGATCAGAGGCGTTTAAGGAACTTATCATGTTTTTTCTATTCGCTGGAATGTTGTTGTAGCTTTGAAGTGAAGCAACGTTTATACAACCTGGTAAACTTGCTACGCAAGGTGAACCACTCGTGTTCGTAGTGGAGTTAACCCAAGAGACTGCGTCTTGCGCTACTCCGTTATTATCATAAAAAGCAAACCAACCACCTGCATTTGGAAACCAAATTCTACTTCCAGAACAACAGACCCCTGGATCAGTAATGTTAAAAGGAACAACTAATTCTACAACATTACCTCCATTTTGAACGAGTAGATTACTTGGAACGGCAGTCATATTTTGACCACGAATCATACAAAAACCGGCAGGTGGAATAATTGTACCGGCAGGAATAATATAGCCTCCATTACCTTCTGAAGTATTATTTCCAAGATAATAACATGAAATATCAATCGGCTCACACAAATTGGGATTATACAACTCTATCCACTCGCCACGTCCCGCTGACACACCACCATTGCCGCAGATAGAACCATCGTTCGAACTTGGTGAAATCATTAATTCGTTAATCAAAATGGTCGGTCCTGAATAGCTACATCCCGAACCGTTGCAATTGGTGTTGTCAGT
>SSGT01000210.1 GCA_008017065.1 Crocinitomicaceae bacterium | reverse complement strand
TTTGGTAAAACATGTCATTGAAATCCTTTGAAAGTGAAATAGGTTTGTTGAAAATTATCAACATGAAAAAAATTTTACTTTTACTGATTCTCCTTGCAACAAAACCTTTTTTAGCTCAAGACTCTTTGGTACACGATGCTAGTTTTGGAAATGCAGGATATGCGAATGTTTCATTAACTCCCGCAAACACCACTCCTTCGTGGCACCCGTCAAATCAGAACGAATACTACATTGCGGCATTGCAGCGCACGGACGGTAAGATCGCATTGGTTTCCCACTTTAATAAGTACGGATCTGACAGTATTACATTGGTTGTTCGATTGATTAATCCGAATGGGACTACAGATGCTACAATTAACGGAGGTTTAGGTTATCAATCCATGCTACTAAACTGTTTATTAAGCGATAATGCCGCTGCAATCATTGCGAATGATAATGCCATTTTGTTTATGCCAGGGCAACGGGTTTATCGACTGGATCCAGTAAACAATTATGCGGTAGACGTCAGCTTTGCTGGTGGAAACGGATACTTTCAGTTTGCTTCTGGTTTCGGAAATGGAATAAGCCACATGAACTATTTTCCGCAAGAAAACCTCCTGACCCTTTCTGGAAAAATGGGAAGTCAGTATGTAGCAGAAGCCAGTGTCATAAATGCCACAACCGGGGATTATGTCGGACAAGTTGCTACCCAAGATTGGGATTTTAATCCGTTTAACGGAGATGTCAATTCAACAGATTGTTTGGTGAATGACACCCTCATGTATCAGTTGGGATCAGCACGAATAAATCCGAGCAATGACAATTACCTCTTTTATGTTCACCTGCATTCACTTTCAAATTTATTTGACACTTTAATTCCATTACCACAGGTTCCTGGATCATTTGCAAATCAAAAAATACATGGTGCTTTTTTAGAAGATCAAAGTTTATTAGTGAGCTTTTTCACTTTTGCATACAATGGTTTACCTGATCAAATCAGAACTATTCATTTATTCGCAGATGGATCTTTTGACACAAATTATGGAATACAGGTAATTGATAGTGTTACAGGTGATACATGGGATGCGTTTTTCACAAAAGATTACTCAAATGAAATCTATTTGTACACTCATCTTTCAAACGTCAGAAGAGTCTACAAATTCAATAAAACTACCGGGTATTTGGATCAAACTTTCTGTGGTGATGGAATTGCGAATTTGATCAGTACTTCAGGGTTTCAACAAAGTAATGTTTTTGCTTTGAACGATCAATCTTTGCTGGTTATCAACAAAGCTCCTTATCAAGGTGGTGTCAACCCAATTAATGCAAATAGCCTTATGAAATATGTTGACTACAATACCGCTTCTGTTTCGGAAACAGCGAAAAACACATTCGAAATCTATCCCAATCCTGCTTCAACAAAAATCACCCTTTCTATTGATCGAGCGGATGCAATCATCATCCGAGATTTGAATGGGAAAATCGTTCAAAAAGTGGACAACTTCGATGGTGGTGATATCAAATTAGTTGCACTGGATGCAGGCGTTTATTTTATGGATGTGGTCAATAATAATCAGCAGTTTACACAAAAAATGATCCTAGAATAGAAGTGACTTAATTTTATTCGGACACCGTAAAAATTTGCCTTGTTGTGCTTTTTTATGTTTCATGCAATTTCCAAATTGGTGGTTCATAAACGAAATCAATCTATACATAAATTACAACCAATTGTATATCAGGTAAATCACTAGGTTTACTTTTTTGAAAATAAAACATGAAATTATGAAAACACTGTTCTTTTCCCTCTTAATTGCGCTTCAAATCGGATCGGGAAGTCAAATCAAAGAAGCACTAAAAGGTTCCCTAAGTTCGAAAATAGATGTAACTACCGAATTTACTGACAATGCTTTTGCAGTTGATGAAGTTGCTAAAAACAAAGAACTATTCGATTGGATGAACGGTGGGACGTTTACTTTCTCAAAAGAAGGGACATTTACCTATAAAAAGAAAGGACAAAAAACAGAAACGGGAAGATTTTCAGCAGATGAAACGCGTGTAAAACTCATTTTTGATGCAGAAAATTTACCCGAACTAAATGCATACAATCCACAGGTGAATGGGCATACTGTTATTCTCTCATTTGGAATAGGAATGACAAAAGTAAATTTGCATTTACAGCGACGATAATCTATGAAGCAGCGAATCTCGAAAATTCCTCGGATGAATTTCAACGAATTACAGTCATATTCGAAATAAACAAAATAGAAGGCAGTCCAGACAAAACAATGGGCGATATGTCGCAGCAGACACAGTACGTTTGTCATAAAATTTAAGTTATGAAAAAAATACTAGTTACTTGTGTTGGCTTTTTGGCCATTTCTGTTTCGTTCGCTCAAGGTTGGGTATTGAAGGATACGCTTTTCCAAGCGAAATATGAAGGTTCGTTTTTCTTGAATCAACAATACGGTTGGATGTTTGGAGAATATTCAGGCGCCAATGGACCTCGTTTGGTGAAAACGGTCGACGCTGGAGAAACTTGGCAAAACATAACAGCCAACCTACCCGATGTGAATGTAAACATCACGGATGTGCATTTCACTTCTCCCACAAATGGTTTTGTGTCGACTGACGAAGGATCAATTTTGTACACAAACAATGGCGGAAATTCATGGACAGCAACAACCGGAATTCCAGCGGGTGTGGGAGTAAATGAAATTCATTTTTTGGATAATACAAATGCATTTGCACTTTTGCAAGTAGCTAACGGATCAGACCGCGTCTACAAATCGACTGATGGAGGTTTTACATGGATTAGTTACTCAAACGGAACGCAAAGCGGTTGGCAGTATAACATGAATTTAATCACCTCAAGAAACAATACGATTCTGATGGCATCTGGGTCAAATAATTCTACTTATCGCTCGTTCGATGGTGGCGTAACTTGGGAATTTGGGGCTCTTCCAGTCACGTCGGTGCTTCAAGACATCGAGTTGATAAGTGACACTTCTGCTGTAGTGACTAGTGACAATATTTTCGTTACCATTGATTCATTGCAAAGTGTAGTTTTAAATAATGATGTGAACGGTTTTTGTGGGTCAATTGGGTTTGATTCTCCAACGCGTTGGATGATCCCAACATACGGTGGTTCAGTGATGACTGTAAATGATATTTGGTTAACGCAAGATGGAGGTTTTTCGTGGACGAATTATCCACTGACGGTTCCATCAGAAATGTTGTTTTTCCAAACTTTCACAATCGGTTTTGAAGATACAGAGTCACCGATACTTGGTGGTTTCTCGGTTCGTACTACTTCTCAAGGCACCAACGGCTTCGGAACAATTTTCAAATGGGATCCGAATGCTAGCTCAGTTGGATTGGTTGAGGGAGAGAATGATTATTTCAACGTTTATCCGAATCCAGCAACGTCTATTCTAACGCTTGAAAATTTGAGTAGTGCGAATATCCGAATCCTCGATAATTTTGGGAAAGTCGTTCTGTCTATTACGAACAGTCAGACACCTGAGATTTCAGTTGCTTCATTTGCAAACGGAATGTATTTTGTGGAAGTAGAACAGGAGGGAGTTGTAAGAACTGCTCGTTTTGTGAAGAATTAAAGAGAACAGAAAGTAAAATAAAGAGCCGCGTTCATTGCGTATGAATGCGGTTTTTTTGTTTTATGCAGTGAAACTCGATGTAAACTTAGCAAGTGGCTTCAAAACGTGCGAATACCGCTATGTTTGTTTTTTAAATTCAGATGTATGAAAATGATAACAGCTTAAGGAAATATTCGAGATACATGAGGAATTGGTTGAAACAAAAAGAGGCTGGATAAATCCAACCTCTAAAAGTCATTAAAATAATATTCGTTAAACTATGCTTGTTTTACGTTTACTGCATTTAAACCTTTTTTTCCTTCTTGAAGTTCGAATGTTACTTCGTCGTTTTCTCTGATTTCATCAACCAATCCTGAAACGTGAACAAAATATTCTTTGTTCGAATCTTCCTCTTTAATGAAACCGAATCCTTTGGTCTCATTAAAAAACTTTACTATACCTTTATTCATATCACAATATTAGGTATAAACTTTGTAACTTCTTGCTTTTCTGTGTGATTTATTTCGACGAGCGACTCGTGACCAGTCTTTTTTTTATCCTAAAGTACCTATTTCATTACGTTTAGGACATTTATTTTTTTTTGCATTTTGTTTTTCAAATGGACTTGAATATCGACTTTTTTACACAGTTCGTTGATTTTTGTTACTTTTAACTCATGAATACATGGAAGGAAAAGTTCAAGAAGTACGCGCCTTATTTTGTTGATGTGTGGCAATACATTGCCATAATCGTTATCTTCATTCTTGCTGCGCTGTTTATTCTTTGATGATCGGGATTCCAAACAGAACAGAATGTATATCGTAAAATGGACGGCAATGATGACTAGGAATTGGATTTTAACTATTTTACTAACGACATGGTGTTGTCAGTTTGTTTCCAGTCAACAAGCAGTGGACTCGCTTTCGAATCTGAATTACATGGTGTTGCACGATGCCAAACTAAACGATGTTTGGGGATATGTTGACGAATTTGGAAATGAATATGTGTTGGTTGGTACGTCCAAAGGTACATCGGTTGTGTCGATCGCCAATCCAACAAATCCGCAAGAAATTCATTGGGAGCCGGGGGATGAGTCGATTTGGCGCGACGTGTGTACGTGGGGAAATTATGCATACGTGACGACCGAAGCCGAAAGCGGGTTGTTGATCTTGGATTTGAGTTCGTTGCCCAACTCAAGCGGAATTACTAGCAGCTATTACAACGGTAGCTTGGGAAATGGGTGGGCGTCGGCGCATACATTATTCATCGACTCAAGCGGATATGCATACATTTTTGGTGCAAACCGAGGCAATGGCGGGGTTATTATTCTCGATGTACATACGGATCCACTGCATCCGATTGAAGTAGGCGTTTTTGACGAGTGGTATGTGCACGACGGTTATGTGCTCAATGATACAATGTACCTCGCTCACATCGGAGATGGTTTTGTCAGCGTTGTCGATGTAACGGATAAATCGAATCCTGTCTTGCTGGGAACAAAACAGACCAACAACAATTTTTCACACAATATTTGGACAACGCCCGATGGAAATTTTGGCTTTACAACCGATGAAGTGTCTGGTGCGTATATTGGATCGTATGATTTATCCGATCCCTCCAACATCACTCAACTGGATAAAATTCAGAGTTCGCCGGGAAAAGGAGTGATCCCACACAATACGCATTTGCTTGGCGACTTTTTAGTTACAAGTTATTATTCCGACGGAATTACGATTCACGATGTTTCGCGACCTCACAACATGGTTCAAGTAGGGGCATACGACACGTATCCAGGTCAAACGATCAACTTTGACGGTTGCTGGGGCGTGTATCCATTTTTTCCATCGGGGATAATTGCTGCCACAGACATTACAGAAGGATTGTTTCTGCTCGCTCCTACGTATACGCACGCTGCTTTTTTGGAAGGCGTGGTCACGGATGCTTCCAATGGAAATCCGCTTGCGGGAGTTGCGGTGCAGTTCAACAACGACGATCAAGTTGAACTTACGAAATCGGCAGGAAATTTTGAAACAGGAATTGCGGAGGCTGGTTTGAAGCAAGTGACGTTTTCGAAAGTCGCGTATTTTCCCCAAACCGTTGGCGTCAATTTGTTGACCAATCAGGTGACAAATTTGTCGGTAGAATTGGTTCCAATTCCGCCTTTTCCGTTGCAAATAGTTGTCAAAGAAATGGGAACTGACAACCCAATTGTAGGTGCATCGGTGCGATTGGAGGCAAATTTGATTACACATGAAGCCATAACCAATGGTGTTGGAGAAATTGATCTGAATTTGTTTTACTCCGAAAATTACGTGGTGATTGCTGGTAAATGGGGATTTATAACTACGTGCTCGAACATAGATATCGATCCAACAACGCAAACAATGACCATTTACCTCGAGGAAGGAATCTACGATGACTTTACATTTGATTTTGGATGGACGGCAAGCGCAGAGCAGTCGGTTAGCTCGGGGTTGTGGGAGCGCGCAAAACCCAATCCGAGTTCCACATTGTCTGCTCCCGATTCAGACGCTCCATTTGACTGCGGTGAAAATGCGTTTGTCACTGGAAATAATCCAAATCTCAATCCAGATGAAGACGACGTCGATAAAGGACGAGTGACGCTCTATTCGCCGATCTTTGATTTATCAACTTATCAAGATCCACATATCAATTATGCACGTTGGTTTTTTAACTACCATGGACCGTTGCCACCTGCCGACGATACCTTGGAGATTAAGTTGACCAACGGACTGCAAACAGTAACGATCGATGCGCAATTTTCAGACGATGCAGCGTTTTTTAAATGGATTCCGAAAAGTGTGCGTGTGCTTGATTTCATGCAACCTGCTGCCAATATGCAATTGATTATAACTGTCGCTGACGAAGATCCTGCGAAAAACATCACGGAAGCAGGATTTGATCATTTTTCAATCACAGAATCAAGTATTTTGAATTCCGCTGACGTAGCTTCTACCGCAACTGAGATTCGGTTGTTTCCAAATCCAACTTCTGGTAAAATCACCCTGATAAGCAAGGAAACGCAAGGCATTGTGCGACTATTTAATTACGCAGGAATGATTATTGCGGAACAAGAGAAAACAGAGGAAACTCAAGAAATTGATCTGTCGAATTTTCCGAATGGAATCTACTTCGTCGAATTCACTGGAACGGTATTTAAAGTTATTAAAGATTAAGTGTTAACGCATTTCTGAGGAATCTGCTTCGTTTCGTGCAAATGAAAATGTATCTTTGTTTATCAAAATTGTAAAAATTGGCATATCCAGTAGAAATATCCATTGTCGTTCCGTTGTACAACGAGGTTGAATCATTGCCTGAGTTACAAGCGTGGATTGAACGTGTAATGAAAGAAAACGCATTTACGTATGAGTTACTTTTCATCGATGATGGAAGTAAAGACGGGTCTTGGCAAGTAGTGGAGCAATTGCAAGCGCAATGCAGCGCTGTACGCGGGATCAAATTTCAGCGTAACTACGGTAAATCCGCAGCTTTGCAAAAAGGGTTTGAAGCGGTGAGAGGTCGTGTAGTGATTACGATGGACGCAGATTTGCAAGATAGTCCGGATGAAATTCCTGCATTGTATCAAATGATCGTCAACGACGAGTTTGACGTTGTTTCGGGATGGAAGAAGAAACGGTACGATCCGCTTTCAAAAACGATTCCCACAAAGCTATACAACTGGGCGGCGCGTAAACTAACGGGTATTTATTTACACGATTTTAATTGCGGACTGAAAGCCTATAAATACGAAGTGGTAAAAAGCATTGAATTGTATGGCGACATGCACCGATACATTCCACCGTTGGCAAAGTATGCTGGTTTTTCCAAAATTGGGGAGAAAGTAGTTGAACACCGAGCGCGAAAATTTGGTACAACGAAATTTGGTTTGAATCGCTTTTTGAACGGACCGTTGGATTTACTTTCGGTTGTCTTTATGGGACGATTTGGTAAAAAACCGATGCATTTTTTTGGAGCGATCGGCACGTTGTTGTTTTTGATCGGCTTCGGATTCACTTTCTTTTTGATTATTGATAAACTGTTTTTTGATGTCACGGCGAAGCTTTTGGCGCAGCGAACTGAGTTTTTTATCGCGCTAGCAGCAATGATCATGGGGTCTCAGTTTTTTCTCGCTGGCTTTCTCGCCGAGTTGGTCGGACGGAATTCATCCACGCGAAACAATTACTTGATTGAAAAAGAAATCTAAATGAATTTTCAGGAAATAGACAACACGTGGACGCTCTTTTTAGATCGCGATGGAGTTATCAATGTCCGTAAAATGGGTGGGTACATTCAAGATATTTCAGAATTTGAATTTCTCCCCAAAGTGCCCGAGAGCATCGCTTTCTTTTCGTCAAAAGTGGAGCGCATTTTTGTTGTCACCAATCAGCAAGGAATCGGGAAGGGAATCATGACTGCATGTAACCTTTCGGACATTCATCGTTACATGTGCGAAAAAATTGAAACTTTTGGCGGTAAAATTACAGCATGCTATTTTGCACCGGAATTGAAATCAGCAGATGCGCCACTACGCAAGCCAAACTCAGGCATGGCATTGCAAGCGCAACGTGATTTCCCGGAGGTTGATTTTCGAAAATCAATCATGGTGGGAGATACCGATTCGGATATCGTGTTTGGGAAAAAATTAGGCATGAAAACTGTACGCATCAAAACGGTTGAACCCATTGGAATTGATGCGGATTTGACAGTCGGGAGTTTGGAAGAATTAATGAAATTATGGGAAAATTAAACATTTTTACACTTGTTTTCGTGCTGTTTGGTATGTCGCAAACTGCTTTTTTGCAACTCAATAAAACCGACGCCAACGGAAAAAAACAAGGTCCGTGGGAAAAAAAATATCCCAACAGCTTGGTATTGGAATACAAAGGTCAATTCAAAGATGATAAACCGGTAGGAACGTTTACCTATTTTTATCCGTCCACAAAAGTGAAAATGATTGTGAAACACAATGACAAAACGGGTAGATCTGAAGCATTCATCTACCACGAAAACACGTTGCTGATGGCTCACGGGATTTTTAAAAATCAGAAAAAAGATAGCGTTTGGACACATTTCGGACCATCCGGTCGCTTGACGACTCGGGAATCATACAAAGACGGATTGCTGCATGGGAAACAAATTATTTATTACGTCCCAGAAGACCCCAATGACAAGTCGGAGCGTATAGCGAAAATTAGCAACTTTGTGAAAGGAACGCTCGAAGGTGAAGTTATCGAATACTTTGATTTCGGGACCGTAAAAACTACGTGTAAATATGTCAATGGAAAAAAACAAGGTGTTTGCATTTCCAATCATGCCAACGGTCAAAAAATGATTCAAGAGAGCTATGAGAATGGCGTTAAACACGGTTACTTTTTTGCCTACGACGAATCCGGAAAGGAAATTGGAAGGAAATTCTACAAGTACGGTAGGGAATTGGACAGTGAAGAGTTGTTGAAGTACCAGGAAGAGTTGAAAAAAATAAAAGCCAAGGCGAAAGACCCGAAGCAGCAACCCACAACACCCAAGCAGCAACCATCCAAAAAGTCATAGCACAGGAAGATTGTTGCAATTGTTGCATTAAATTCAATAACTTTAGCGCAAACTAAAATACGTTCGATTACGTTATTCAGTTATTAATGTAAGTGAAGAAAGAAACAACCGAGTTGCATGGAAAAAAAAGCTATCAAATATATTGCCGCGTTAAGTCTTCTATCCGTTGTATTCTCCCTTGCTTCGTGTAAAAAAGACGAAGTCAATTTAGATTTGCAACACGATTATTTCGGATTGAAGGAAAAAGCTTTTGTCGAGTACAAAGTGACGTACATGTTTCACGATTCTTTACTGGGGAAGCACGACACAATCAATTACTTTATAAAAACGGTTGTGGCTGATACCGTGCTCGACAATCTAGGACGGGTTGCACAAAAGTTTTACCGTTACCAGCGCAAAGACAATACAAAACCATGGGTTGTCAAGGATTTATGGTCGGCGATCATTGTTGACAATCGTGCAGAATTGGTCGAAGAAAATCAACGGGTGGTGAAACTTGTATTTATTCCGACGGAAGACAAGGTATGGGACATGAATGCCTTTAATGGATTAGGGAAACAAGAAGTAACTTACAGTGGAATCGGTGAATCGAGAAGCTACAACGGATTGAATTTTGGTGAAACGGTGACCGTGGAGCAAGAAGATTTTACAACCTTGATCGATCGTCGACGTGCCTACGAAGTGTATGCCAAAGGAGTAGGAATGGTCTACAAAGTACAACGCGATTTGAAATACAAATTTGGTTCTCCGAAACCAATTAAAGGCGAAGAGTATTTTTACGAAGTGGTAAATTTTGGCGTACAATGACCAAAAAAAAAGTTGCAATCTTATCTACATTTTATCCCTACCGCGGCGGAATCGCTCAGTTTAGTGGCGCTTTGTTTCGGGCATTGGAATCCATTTGCGAGGTGACTGCGTTTAATTTCTCCAAACAATATCCATCGTTTTTATTTCCGGGAGAAACGCAATTTGTGAAAGCAGGTGATACGGCAGATGAGATTCCGTCGGTGCGCGTATTGAATTCAACATCGCCAGGCACTTACGTGAAGACTGCCAGTCGAATCAACCAATTTCAGCCGGATGTTTTCATTTCCAATTACTGGATGACCTTTTTCGGTCCTGCGATGGGGACTGTAGCAAAACGCGTATCCACCTCGACGCGAAAAATCGCTATTTTGCACAATGTAATTCCGCACGAAAAACGGTTTTATGATCGGATGTCGAATCTATACTTCCTAAATAATCACGACGGTTTTGTTGTGTTATCAGAAGCCGTTGAACGGGATTTGTTGTCGATCAAACCGGACGCAAAGTTCATACGCATTCCCCATCCGACGTACGATCATTTTGGTGCGCGCTGGGAAAAACAGCAAGCACAAGTACACCTCGGTATCGATCCCTCCAAGAAAACACTACTTTTTTTTGGAATCATTCGCGACTACAAGGGACTTGATATTTTATTGGAATCATTTTCGAAATTATCCAGCGAATATCAACTTTTAATCGCGGGCGAATGCTATGGAAATTTTGACAAGTACCAGCAACTGATCGAAAGTTCGGGTGCAAGTGATCGCATTTATGTGTTTAATCGATACATTTCCGATCAGGAAGTCGCTCCTTTTTTCTCTGCTACAGACGTTTGCATATTGCCCTACAAGAGTGCGACGCAAAGTGGAATCACAGCGATAGCACATCATTTTTGCGTCCCGTTAATCGCTACCGATGTGGGAGGTTTGAAGGAAACAATCAAGCACAATGAAAATGGGTTGATTATTCCGTTTCCGGAGATCGATGAACTGCTACAGGCGATTCAATTTTACTTCGAACAAGGAAAATACGAGTTGTTTTCGAAACAATTAGAACTTGAGAATAAAGAAAATTCGTGGGGGAATTTCGCAGTCAAACTCCTTGAATTTAGTTCAAAGTTACCGTAAACACTGTGTTTGTGGACGGATTCGACCGTGTGAAATCTTGAATTCGTTTGTTGGGTTTGAAAAGTAATTTTAACCTTTTTTACGCTTTCATTGACATTGACAAACGGAAATTCTATATTTGCGACCTTATAATAGATAAATTAACGAAATACCAATTATGCGTAACAAAGGATTTTTTTGGTTTTTAACTGTATTGTTAACGATAGTTTGCGTTTATCAACTTTCATTTACTTGGGTAACAAGTAACGAAGAGAAAAAAGCAGAGAAAGAGGCATTGTTTCTTGTTGACAGTTTAAGAAACGAAGCAAAAAGCAACAACAACATTGGTTTGTTGCCAAATGGAGAAGAAGTAGATTTCTCTAAACCAGAGTCAGAAGAGTTGGCTAAAGCTGCTTTTATCAATCAAGTGTTGAAATCAAAAGCAGATGCTCCAATCTACCCAGTTTTGGGTTCTAATTTCCAACAAGTAAAATCAAGATCATTGGCTTTTGGTTTGGACTTAGTAGGAGGGATGAGCGTAACGCTTGAAGTTTCTGTTCCAGATTTGATCAAAAGTTTTGCAAGAAATCCACGTGATTCTAAATTCAAAAGACCTTTTGAAAGCGCATTGAATGAGCATTTGAATAAAGGAGGCGATTTCATCGATTTGTTTGTAAAGTACTTCAAACAATACAATGGAAATGCATTGATCGTGAAAGAATTGGATTTCGACGAAATCGAAGGATTGGACAACAATTCATCTAACGCAAAAGTTGTTTCCGTTTTTAGAGACAAAGTAAAAGGTTCGATGAACGGCGTTGAGCAAATCATGAGCAAACGTATCAACCAATTTGGTGTTGCTCAACCAAACATTCAAAAAGATTTGTCTTCCAACCGAATTTACATCGAACTTCCAGGAGTACAAGACGAAGCTACTGTTGTTGCACGTTTGAAATCAACGGCAAACCTTCAGTTTTTTGAAACATATAATAAAGAAGAGATTCAAAATTTCTTGAATCAAGCAAATGCATTGTCTCGTACAGAAGAGGTTGTTTACAACTTTAGAGATACAACATTGATGGATTCTACTGCGTTGGCTGCTTACAATGATTCGTTAGCGAAAGCGACTGAAGCACAAGCTCCAGCAAAAGCAATCGATAAAGGATTGGCTGATTATTTGGTAGGAGGAAGCTCTGTTACTATTGGTTTGACAACAGCTTCTAACCGTGCAAAAATTGACAAAATTTTGGCGCGCGAAGATATCAAGAAAATTTTCCCAGCAGATTTGAAATTCATGTGGTCTGCCAACTTGGAAGTAAATCCAGGGTTGAAGGAGCCAACTTACCAGTTGTTTGCAATTCGTATTCCTGAAAACGGAAAAGCGCGCGTAGGTGGAAACCACGTTAAGAATGCAAACGTTGGAGTAGATCAAACGTATGGTACAATCACTGTAAACGTTACAATGACGGTTGATGGTTCGGAGCGTTGGGCGGAAATGACAAACGACAACAAAGGACGTTGCGTAGCGATTACGATGGACGATGTAGTTTATTCTGCTCCGTTGGTTAGAAGCGTTATTAATGGTGGTAACACAGAGATTTCTGGAAACTTCTCGCGTGAAGAGGCAGAAAGTTTATCTGGTTTGTTGAATGGAGGTTCATTGCCTGCGCCGTGTGTTATCAAAGATCAATCGAAAGTAGGACCAACAATTGGTGCTGAAAACTCGAAAGCAGGTTTGATTTCCTTCGGTATCGCATTCTTCGCCGTTTTTGCTTACATGTTCTTTATCTACGGAAAAGCAGGAATGGTTGCAAACGTTGCATTAGCAATCAACGTAGTTTTCATCTTTGGATGTTTGGCTTCGTTTGGAGCGGTGTTGACATTGGCTGGTATCGCTGGTATCGTATTGACAATTGGTACAGCAGTCGATGCGAACATCTTGATCTTCGAACGTGTACGTGAAGAACAAAAACGAGGTGTTGATTTGAAATCTGCGGTTGGAATTGGATTCCACAAAGCATTGCCTTCAATCATCGATGCAAACGTTGCGCACTTGTTGGTAGCGATTATCTTGAAAACGTTTGGAACAGGTGAAATTGCTTCGTTCGCAACCACGTTGATCATTGGTATCTTCACGTCTGTTTTCTCCGCAATTATCATAACCAAATTGATTATCACTTCGTGGGTTGAAAAAGGGAAAGACATTTCGTTCAGCACAAAATTATCTGCTAATTTGTTCCAAAACTTCCACTTTGATTGGATTGGGAAAAGAAAATACTTCTACATCTTCTCGATTGCAGTGACTGTGTTGGGAATTGTAGCGTTGGTAACAAGAGGGTTGAACCCAAGCGTTGAGTTTACTGGTGGACGTACTATTTCTGTGAAACTAGAAAAAGAAGCGGATATCGAAATGATCAAGGCAAACTTGGAGAAAGTATTTGTTGAAAAAGGCGTTCCTGCTTCGGTAGAAGTGAAAACGAAATCCAACAATTACAACATCGAAGTGTTGACCAACTACAAATTGGCCGACGACGGTGCTTCTGCTGAAGTAGCAGAAAAGTTGAAAGAAGGATTGGATTTAGGAAAATCGAAAACAGGTGAATACCAAATTTTGGAATCAAGAACAATTTCGAATTCCGTTTCACAAGAGATGTTGAAATCATCTACCATTTCAATCGGAATAGCATTGATGGCAATCTTTGCTTACATCATGTTCCGTTTCGGACAGTGGCAATACTCTCTTGGAGCGATCGTAGGATTGGCGCATGACGTGATGTTTACGATTTCAATTTTCGCGTTGTTACACGGTATTATGCCATTCAACATGGACGTGAACCAAGCGTTTATCGCAGCGATTCTGACAGTTATTGGTTATTCGATGAACGATACCGTCATCGTGTTTGACCGAATCCGGGAGAATTTGAATTCAAATCAATCGACCGACGATCACGCAGCGATCATCAATAGTTCGTTGAATACGACATTGAGTAGAACGTTTAATACATCGATGGTTCTCTTCGTTGTATTGTTGATCATGTTCATCTTCGGAGGACCAGCAATCAAAGGATTCTTGTTTGCATTGTTGATCGGAGTTGTCATCGGAACATATTCTTCACTTTGTGTTGCAACGCCAATCTTGTTGGATTTCAACAAAAAGTTGAAAGTTAAAAAAGTAGTAAAAGTGAATCCTGCGAAATAAGCAGCACACACCGTAATAAAGCGCCCGACAGTGATGTTGGGCGTTTTTTTTGTGTAAAAATGGATGGATTCGTTGTGGTTGAGATTTACGTTTTTGACCTGTTTTTTAATTAAATTAGAAATGTTCCAGCTCAATCTGTTTAAAATAATGTTGCCACGTCGAATAGAAAACAGAATTCCATTTTTGATGACTTGCAAAATGAATGGGTAGTTGAACAGAGCGAATATTAGTGGAAATCGCGAAATGGATTTCAATCGAGAGATTCCATTTGAAATCTAAAATGGTGTTAGTTGATTAACAAAGTCCAGAATGCTGGTGTATATTTAATTG
>SSGT01000158.1 GCA_008017065.1 Crocinitomicaceae bacterium | reverse complement strand
CGCAACAACGATTGCGCTCAATGCAAAATGCCATCCGATGTTTCCGTTTCCAAATGCAGTTACGGCTCCACTTGCAATGACAATCAACCCGGCTGCAGGACCTTTGATTGTCAATCGTGATCCAGCAAAAAAGCTCACTACAACCCCACCGATGATTGCAGTTACAATTCCATATATCGCTGGAAAATCAGAAGCTTTTGCAATTCCCAAGCTTAATGGAAGTGCCAAAAGGAACACAAAAAATCCAGACATCGCATCTTTTGAGAAATTTTGTTTCAATCCCGCCAAACCATCAGCAGGGATAAATCGTTTTGTTTTATTATTTGTAGACATATATATCGTTTTAAAATGTGATTAATTCAAATAAGGTTGGTTAGGAAGAACGTTTCGCTACTTGGTGATAGGTTTTGGAATGTGGACCAAGAAAAACCCGCGCATAAATCCGAATGAGTGCCAATCCATCCATGATGAAACTCAACGCGACAAACAGCGCCAGAAAAAATTGATTTTCATGAATGTGTGAAAAAATTAAATCCTCTCCCAAAAAAGTGGGTGTGATCGGAAATCCCGCAAGTCCCAAACAAGCGAGCAGAAAGACCAATGCAATCTTTGGATGTTCATACACGTGCCCCTGAAATCGATTCATATCGAGTTTGCCTTCTTGATTTTTGAGTCGGTATATTCCCAAAAAACCAATCGTGCCCGACAGAACGACACCACTCAAGTACAACAGGATGTGGACAACATCAAAGTGTTCGTTAAACGAAATAGCCAATGCGATCCAAAAATGATTGAGAATAACAAGTAGCCAACTCAATCGGACGCTCGTGCGTTCGGTAAAAGCTTTCATCACTAAAACCAAACCGATGAGGGCAAAAATGCCGGGCAAATAATTGACCAACAGCGGGTCAAGTGCGCTCCGATTCGCTAGCAAAACTATCCCAACCACGTAAACGGGAATCACAATCAAAAACACAGTTTTGAAATGCAAAAAGTTTAATTTGTTCCCAAATCGCTTCAAGGGATTCCACAAAAACTGGTACATCAATGAATCCAAGCTCCATTCTTTCAAGCTCATCAAATACAACGTGTTTTCGATGCGTTTCGGAAATGAATCTTCTATTGTTTTAGATCGCGGAACAAAATTGTAGAATTGCTCTCTGATTTTATAACTCACAACAGATGGAGAAACCAACAGTTGATAGGTCCGCAAAAACGCGTTTCCAGCAACGTGTATCAATGCAAACACTTCCCATCCTGCAGCCACCTCGATGAAAATCAGCCCAATTTGCGCAATTGATGCGTATGCAATCTGACTTTTTACGGAGGATTGAACCCGTGCAGTCAATGTCGCCACAACGCTCGTAGCTGCTCCCACAAACCCGATTAAGAAACGAATCGACAATTGATGTTCCCAAAAATGAAAGGTGCGCATCAAAATAAAAACGCCCATGTGAACTGATAGTGAACCATAAAATATAGCACTTGATGGCGTAGGACCTTCCATTGCGCGCGGCAACCACGAGGAAAACGGTAATTGCGCCGATTTCGCAGTGGCAGAAACCAGTACACAAAGCGAGATTACTACACCGATGAGTGTATGATGACTCAGTTGCTCATGTACCAAACTATAATCATTGAGCCTCGAAAACGAAATATTGGTCAACCACAAATGATGACTCAACCACATCGCTAAAATCAACCCAACGTCGCCGATGCGATAGATCGAGAAAACTTTGACCGCATTTTTGACCGGTAAATAACGATCTCTGTAAAAAGCGATCAACAGAAAGGAGGAAATACCAAGGATTTCCCATCCGATGAACAAGGTTTCTAAATTCCCTGCAAATACAACGATATTGTATCCCAAGTAAAAGAACAAAATCACGTTGAAAAACCGCTTGTATCCTGATTCTCGGTGCATATAATACCGGCTGTAAACGGTGATCAGCAATGTCAGTAAAACACCAATCAGTAGGAAAACGAGTGTGATTCGGTCGAAGTAAAATTGGATGTAAAAATCATAGTCGGTCGCTTTGTAAACCGAAAACTCTTTCAAATCAATCAAGTGATGATGGTTCCACAGCCAAAAAAACGAAAACCCAATTGCAGCGATCAGTTGCAGCGAAATCGTGCTGACTGATACGAACGAAATTACATTTTCTTTTCGCGAAGGGACCACCAAACTGATCATAAAACCCACCAAGGGAATGATGATAAAAAGTACGATCATTTTCTCCATCGTCATGCTGTTTTAATTGAATAAATCGGCAGATTTTCCGCTCCCAACGTGGGGATTTCCCGCACATCATCGAGGCAAGGAACGGTCGTTTCGAATCCCGTATAGTGATTGAATTTTCCATCACTGAACACATAAAAAGCACCACTTTCGGGGTGACGAACCACCAACTTCAACCACTCGTTTTTGAACCACTCGTAAGTTGACGCATTGCGTTGAATAGTTTCTAACACAGCGCTTGGAAAATGTTCGACCACAATAAACATGCGGATCGGGTCATGTACTTCAATCATTTGATTGGGTAATCCGGTTCGCAAGTCCCCATCGATTCCATTCGCTACGCCAATCAAGCCCATCACGTTGTGGGGCAGTTTTGTTCCAGCGCCTAATTTTTGATTATCGACACGCGAAAAATAGTACTCCAAATTGATCCCGCCACACACGGGAGCTGCCGCGTTCAAAATGCCTAACAATAATTTTCCGTCCAAGTCGATTCGATAATCGTAGGAATTGAGAAACGACCTTCTGTCTAAACTGATTGCCTTAGTCAATTCGCGCCTTCCGATAACACAAATTGCATTCGTTGCGTGGTTCAATTCTGGTCGTGGCTCAAACAAGGAAACTGTTCGCTTTTTAACAAGTTGATGCACCTTGGAGGCCTCCATGGACGAATCGATATTCATAAACCGTCGAGATCGCTCTTGCGCGTTTAAATCCAGTGCTTTGACAAACGTAGCAACATTTTTCTCGTGAGCGATTCGATGGCTTGAATCCAATACTTCGATATCGTAAAACAATATTTCGTCTTTTGATGTGTCGTGCAGCGCACCACAAAACTGCGTTGTTTCAGGAATGACAATACCGCGGGTTGCCAACAAACGTCGAACTTCCGGATTGTTTGCAATGGCGCTGATCACACGTGCATTTACTGAACCGGGTCGGCCAGAACATGCACCGCAATCGTATCCGGCATAATGTGTATTATTGACACTACTTGCTCCGTGACCAACGAAATACACCAATGGTGCAAAATGATCAACAATTCCAGTACTTCTTAACAAACCCTCCAAGCGATCAGTCATTTCAGGAATGGTATAGCCGATTTGCAAATCCCCCTCGCGGTCGTTTTCAGCTTGATTTTCATACGACAAAATCGAATTTTTGTCCATGTGTTTTGCTGCTGAAACCGCTGAAGGACTATCGGAAGGTCGAAAAACGCTCAAAAACAAACGCAACGCCGACCAAAAACCGAAGGTGTGTGTCAACACCCAACCGACCAACAACCCATGTGTTTTTTGATTGAAATGCACATCGGTTTTCAATTTAGAAGCTTTATTGGTTTCTTTGATTAAAAATTTTGGTTGCACAGGCATCGGACATACTTTGGTGTGAAACTTCCCGTGCTCGGGCTGAAAATAGAAATCCAAATTAAAATGTCCGGGTGTCCCGACCGTTTCAGCACGTTCATCCGTCGCCTCTACATACCGTCGAATCGAACATTCGCGATCGTCGATGCAGAAAAATGCTTGAAACGACTTATCGATCTTCTCGTCGCTTGGTTTTGCACTGCTGATTCCCGCCAGCACTTGATCGTAAAACGTCCACTCATACGCTTCCTGCCAAATTTGCAGTACATCGCTCAATTCTGTTTTTGCAACTGGAGCAAACAGCGCCGTTGGACGAGAGATCATTTTTTCAGAAATTGGTGCCCAAATTTCACCGAAGTGATTGTCCAACACATCAATCTCGAGCAAGCATTCAAAGAAGATTAAATCAGCAAGTGAACAATTCCGAGAATCGAGCAAGGTGCTTGGATTCGTTTCAATCGTGGAAACCATGCCCGACCAACCCGGATGCTCAAATTGCTGATCGAATATGTACTGCTCAAAGAGGGATTCGTCACCGACTAATAACCCGAGTAACAACTCGAGTGTGACGCTTTCATCCAGAAGTAAAGCACGCGCTCTTTGCGTTCGAAAGAAACTCGTAAAGCTATTTTTTTCCAATTCGCGCAATGCATCCAACAACGATTTTTTCTCACCCGGGAAATTCCAAATAGAAATTCCTTGATCCAAGTAACTGCATAAAATTCGAAATAAAACGGGATGCACCATCGAATCCAAATCGATTTTGTACGCTTCTTTCCAAGTATTTCGAAGTGCCCCGATCCGCGGACACTGCGTTTCTTCGTATTGTGCGTGATGTACCTTATTCGACCAAATAAGCGCTTGTGAATCCCCTTTTTTATCGATGATAATACGCTCTAAAATACGGCGACTTATTTTTCTTTGTTGAAACAATGTCCTAAATTCCTTTAACGACAATGCTGTTTTGTACCCAAAAATCGTACTCGATTCAAGCAAGGCTTCAAAAAAATTGAGCCCTTGAAACGCATGCAGTGTATTGTGGTGTACAAAATCTTTCAACGGAGCTTGTGCAGGCAAATAATGCCGCAACTCCTGCAACACGTGTTGCTTATCAAAAGAATTTCCTTTTGATTCCATACATTTAAAATTAGATATTGATAATGCGTAGATGACAATTGCTTGATACAATTGAAATTACAAACGACTTGCTATCCCACATGGGAAACAAAAATCAATACTAATTCCTACTGAATAATGCGACAGAAAAGCAACCAAATGGGAACGTGCACGTGTGTCGCTCCACTTCGAGCAACAATCGACAACGATTCCACAAAATTCGATGAAAACGCATACGAGATGCAAATCGAATCAGGTGCAAGAAAAACATCTAAAAGCTCCTCAAATGGATCTTTTTCAGTCACAAATCCAGCTTCATCGTGGACGTCTGAGTAACTAAAATAAGACGTGCGCTCCGTTTCGGATTTGTGTTTATGTGAAGACGAAAACGGCACAGCAGACAACGCAATGTTGCTCGACAACAAAACGATTGTCAAAAAACAAAAAAGTTGTGCAATGCGTTGTTTCAACATAAAATCTCGGCGTTTAAGATTCACACAAAGGTTTCAATAAATGTCGGAAGTTGCACCAATATTATCAAAAAAATAACAGTTCAGCACGATGGTACCTCCAGTTGATTACGGATCCAACTCAAAAACAAGGTGTTGTTAGTACCGAAAATGAATTTTTAATTTAGAAACAGTATTCTCAAGGTGAAAATTTTATCTTTGTAGAAAAAAATCAATCGTATGGAAATTCTCTTTCAAATCGCATTAATCTTATTGCCAACAGGTGCTGTATTGTTCACAACCATGT
>SSGT01000097.1 GCA_008017065.1 Crocinitomicaceae bacterium | reverse complement strand
GAACGTATGGGGGTAAGACGATAATGAATCTCCCTCTCAAAATAATTGAAAGGGAGCTGTAAAATTATTTTACATACAATACATTGAACTCTTCGAACGATAGTTTTTCCAACTGGTTTAAAATGTTAACAGCGCGTTTGAGCCCATTTTCAATTGATTGTTCGTCCAGCTTGATCGGCGAAATTTGATCAATTTCTTTTCTCATATCT
Organism: Crocinitomicaceae bacterium; assembly: GCA_008017065.1. GTDB lineage: Bacteria > Bacteroidota > Bacteroidia > Flavobacteriales_D > Crocinitomicaceae > JAQVCM01. The sequence continues at coordinate 34,959 of SSGT01000097.1, read as the reverse complement.
GTTTCATTAGGCAATTTTCTATAAAATTGAATGTTTATAGTATCTGGCCGAAACTGATTTGGAGTGTCCAAATCAACAGTCACATTTTTACTTATCAATGTAAAATTGGAGTCTTTATTGCAATCCAACACTTTCACAGCATTGGAGGCAGTAAAATCCGATTTTCTCAACTCATATTGATAAGACTTTACTATTTTATTGTTCTCGTGTGAAATGTGGCAAAATTCGAAAATTGCCAAATTAGAAATAGTTTTAGATTCCATTTTTTTGTTTTTAGTCAATTTGGTTACAATTACATCCTTCGCTACCACTTCCGCAAGGACAGTAGTAATCTTGATAGTCATCTTCATTATCCCATTTTACAAGGATCAAATTTGCTTCTTTCTTAACATGGAAAAAAGGGTTCAATTTTACTTTCTTAATCATATAAAATTTTTAGTTCGTACGAAGGTATAGTTAAACTGTGCAGTCTATCTTCACAGGATTCCCCCCATAAAATTCGATACTCGTCAGCACGTACTTTTAAATTATCCGTTTTTAACCGTTAGAAACGTTTATTGCCTTGATTTTGTTGGTCTGCAGAAATGTCAAACAAAAACATCAACAGTAGCCTGTCATTTTATAGGCAACATATCCAAACCATTCTTTGATGAGAAATTTCCAGTCTACAAATGTATCTACACTTGGTACAAGCAATTGATCCCAAAAAAATGTATCCGTCGGACCGGTGTACAAATCGGTTGAATAGGTGTCGTGAAGAATACCTTGTTTGTCAAAACAAGCGCTCGCTCTTTTCATGTGTGTTCCCGACGTGATTAGCAAACACGAGTCGATATGCGGAAAGGAAGTTGTCAGAATTTTTTTTGTTTCTCGCGCATTTTCATACGTATTTCGCGATGTGCATTCTACAACGATGTCTTTGGATGGGATTCCCCACGCAACCAAAACGTCTTTCATTTGTGCTGATTCATGCAAACCTTTGTCGGAGAGGTATCCCGAATCTCCGGTCAGCAGTATTTTTTTGATCTTGCCTTTTTTATACAACGTGATCGCTTGCCATACACGATCACCGCTTCGTCGGATGCTCAGAAGTTGCAAATCGTTGTTGTATTCGGCTGCACCACTCAGTACGATACCGATTTCATACGTTTTGAGGTGTTGAATGCGGGTACCCGGAATTTCCCACATGCGACAAAATTGATTGAAAATAAAGGTATTGCTAAAAAAAAGTAGAATCGACATTGCGGCAATCTTTGCGCGTTTTTTGTAAACGGGGCTTTTCCAAAAGAAGTGAATCGACAAGGCTATAAGTAGCCAAAAAAATGGGGATAGAAAAATGAGTAGTACTTTGGAGAAGAAAAAAAACATACGATTCTATTTACAAGGTAAAAAAAAAGACCGTTCTGTTGGGAACGGTCTTTCGAATATAAATAGTTTATTATTTTGCTGCTGAAAAACTTCTTTTTTCTTTGATACGAGCAGATTTTCCAGTTCTTTCACGGAAGTAGAAAATACGAGCGCGACGAACAGCACCTTTTTTGTTCACAACGATTTGATCAACAAATGGAGAAGCAATTGGGAAGATACGCTCAACACCAACGTTTCCTGACATTTTACGAACTGTAAACGTTTCAGTTGCCCCAGTACCACGACGTTGCAATACAACACCTTGAAACTGCTGGATACGCTCTTTCGCACCCTCTTTAATTTTGTATGAAACTGTTACAGTATCTCCACTCTTGAAGTTTGGAAAGTTTTTTACTTCTACCAGTTCGTTTTGAAGCTCTTTAATGATATCCATGACTCTATATTTCTTTTTATCTGACCGTAAATCGGGGTGCAATATTACGAATTATTTCTTTAAAAGAAGAAAATTACATATTTTTTTTCCTAAAAAGGGAAATATTCTCCGAATTTCCGCCCATTCTATGTTCGAAGTGCAAATCTACGACTTTATTTTTGATTTTGCACCGCTACACTGCAATCGCTTCTTCTTTCAACGATCTTTTTCATTTTGGAAACAAAAATATGCAGGATGGGCAACTTATCGATTTAATCTACGTCATTAAACAAACAAAATGCACCTATTTTATGAAGAAAATAACACTATTTCTCTTTTTGAGTTTGTCATTCAGTACGTTCAGTCAAAAGTATGACGCTCGATTGGAGAAAAACTGGGGGGATACAATTGCAACGATATTTAGCAAAAGCCACAATTATTACAATTTTTTACTTTTTGAGTTAGATTACTCCTACGAGCTGCGAACAGCGGAGAATCTCGATAAAAATCTACCCGTCTTGAAAGCCACACAGTTTAAAAATGCTGCTGGAAAATCGTTAACAAAAGAAGTAATCCAACAGGGTGTTTTTAATTTCAAAGAATGGGGAATTGTCTTGAAACAAAATGAACCCGTTGTTATTCAATTAGACAAGACGACTTACTTGTATTTTTACGACAAAGTAAGCAACAACATTCGATTTGCGAAAAGTCCACTTTACACTAAATAGTAGCCACCATGAAATTTATTTTAACACCGATAGTCGTACTTTTTTCGATCGTTGCATTCGGACAAACACCAATCAACGTCGTTGCTGGTAATAACAACACCACCGTAAGCACATGCTTTGGATTTGTGATCGATTCCGGAGGTCAAGGTGGACCGGGTTACGGAAACAGCGAAGATGTTACAATTACAATTTGTCCAGATACTCCCGGCGATATCATTTCGATTGTTTTTAACCTATTTAATTTGAGTTTGACCGACGACAATCCAGCGCCGGGGCCAAACAATGTGAACGTCGACTATATGTATGTATACGACGGAAATTCAACCGCGGGCAATTCACTGGGAGTTTACACAGGAACTGAACTTCAGGGGGTTGTTATTCAAGCCTCTCCGCAAAACACAAGCGGTTGTTTGACCTTTCGTTTTGTATCAAACACAGCCGGTACGGGAGCCTTTTCCGCAAGTGCAGCTTGTGAAACTCCGTGTAACGATCCGGTTGCAGGAGGAAGAATTTTGGGCGGTATCACCAACGATAGTATTCACGTGTGCATCGGAGAAGCAGTAAGCTTCGAAAATTTCGGTTCGTTTGCGCAACCGGGCTTTTCAATTTCCAATTACTCGTGGGATTTTATGGACGGAACTTCTGCTACTGGTCCAAATGTTACCCACACATATACCGTACCTGGACACTACCGCGTGCAACTTTTTGTAACCGATGATAATCCGGATAACACGTGTGTCAATAACAATTTGATTGATCTCGAAGTGTTGGTTGCAACAATTCCGAATTTTATTGGTTTTCAAGGAGATACAACACTCTGTTTGGGGGAAACACTGGTCGCAACCGCAACGCCAAATACGTATGAAGAAACATGGAATGGATTCGAAGGATATGAAACAATCGACGATGGTTGTCTTCCAGACACCTTGCTTGGTGTTGCACAAGAAATTGATATTCTCCAAACTGGTTTTGCAGCAGGTACTACCATTACTGACGTGAGTCAAGTACAAAGCATTTGTATGGAGTTGGAACATTCATTCATGGGGGATATTGTAGTTTACTTAACGTGTCCAAATGGTCAATCAGTGATGCTTCACCAACAAGGAGGAGGTGGAACCCAAATCGGAGTTCCAAATCAGCTTGACAATGTAGATTGTAACGATCCATCAACACAAGGAACACCTTTTAATTACTGCTTCACTCCAACTGCAACTCAAACGTGGGTTGAATGGGTGAATAACAGTGGTTTTGGCGGAACGCTTCCTGCTGGGAATTACGAACCTGTGCAGCCAATTTCAAATTTAGTAGGTTGTCCAACCAATGGAGTTTGGACCCTGACAGTGGTTGATAACTGGGCAGCGGATGACGGTACTCTTTTTAGTTTCGGTTTGACATTAGATCCTGCGTTGTATCCTGATTTAGTTCAATTTACACCACAAATCGGTTTGGGAGCTGATTCTTCGTATTGGACTTTTCCAGCGCCACATGCAACAAACTTGAGCGCTGATGGAGATGTGATTACAATTACACCAACAGCAGCGGGTTCATTTACGTATGAATATACCGTGATTGATAATTTTGGATGTTTGCATGATTCAACATTTGTTTTAACAGTGAATGCCAATCCAACGCCAGATGCAGGAGATGACATCGTGGTTTGTGGTGGAACAGCGGAGCAGTTGAACGGAACGATTGTAGGTACGACGGGCGGTTCTCCTTGTCCTTTCACCATCGATCTACATGATAGTTTTGGGGACAGTTGGAATGGAAACAATTTATTAGTAACGGTTTCTGGAGTAACGACAAGTTACACGGTTGCCACTGGATCAGATGCTGTTTTTACGATCAATGTGCCTCACGGTGCAAGTATTACCGCACAATTTCAGGCATCCGGAAACTGGCAAAATGAATGTGAATATGAAATCATAGATCCAAACGGAGTTGTTGTCATTCAACAAGGACAGAACGGTGCTACTCCAAGCACAACGCCAAGTACCGTTGTCGCAGATTGTTTTGGAGGATACGTATTTACATGGTCGCCCGCAACAGGCCTGAACAACCCAAGTATTCCAAATCCAATCGGGAATTTTACAGCACCGACGACACTTACCTTGTCGGTTTACCCAACGGGACATCCGCTCTGCGTGACAACTGATGATTTGCAAGTTACACTTTCAAACGCAGCTTATCCGGGCCAAGATTCGGCAATTACCGTTTGTTCAGCGGGTGCGCCAGTAGATTTGTTTCAATTTTTGGGACCGGGTGCAAGCGTAAACGGAGGTTGGTTTATCGGGAATAACAACACTCCAGTAACGATGCCCTACAACCCAGCTACGATGAATCCTGGGAATTACAAGTACCGTGTTGACTCGGCAGGTTGTATTGCACAGGCAATTATTACAGTGACGGAGATAAACACATCGATTACAACTGTGACGCCATCCAATGTTACGTGTAACTCCGGTTCTGACGGAGGAGCAACCGTTGTGGGAGTAAATTTTAGTTCGTATTCGATCGACGGAGGAGCGCCAATTCAGGGAACGACGCCGTTGACCATTACGGGGTTAGCAGCTGGTACACATACGATTGAAGTGTTTGGAAATGGTGGGTGTAGTGACATCGAAACGTTTGTACTCACTGAGCCTACGCCACTTCAAATTGATTTCATTTCCAACGATACTATTATTTGTCTAGGGGCAACGATCGATATCAATGCACTTGGATCGGGCGGAAGTTCAGCATATACCTACACATGGACCGAGAACGGAAATCCGTTGGGTGTTGGCAGTGAAGTATCAATCACTCCACCGTTGACTTCGAACACGTATTGCGTGACCTTATCCGAAGCGTGTGGTTCGCCAACGGCGACAGCGTGTATGGTTGTTTCCAATCCTGAGCCATTGGTTCCGATGATTACAGTAGACGACGCGAACGGATGTTTTCCGCACACTGCAAATTTTACCAACACAACGGTAGTCGACGAGGTGGCTATAACTTTTGTTGATTTCGGAGATGGTCAAACAGGAACTTTTGTAGGAAATGAACCGTTTTCTCACACGTATGAAACGCCTGGCTTGTACACGATTTCAATTACTGAGACATCTATTTATGGTTGTGTTTACACCAATACTTTCTCCAATTACATTGAAGTGTATGGATATCCAACAGCTAATTTTAACATCATGCCGAATAACGTATCGTTTTTTGATCCAACGGTACAATTGACAGATTTTAGCACGGGAAATATTGAAACCTATAGTTGGTCGATTCCTAACGGTACGCCATCCAGTGCATCAACGGCGAATGTGACGACAACGTTTCCGATGGATCAAGTTGGATTGTATCCCGTGACGCTTATCGTGATCGATGAAAATGGTTGTCCCGACACCGTGGTGCGTGAAGTGAATGTGATTAGTGATATTATTTTCTACGCGCCAAATACATTTACACCAGACGGTGATGAATTTAACCAAACTTGGAATATTGTCTTGGCGGGAGTTGATCTTTACTCCGTAGATTTATTTATTTTCAACCGATGGGGAGAAGTGATCTGGGAAAGCCACGACGCAAGTGTTGGTTGGGACGGAACATACGATGGAAAGGTCGTTCCGGTTGGAACATACACGTGGACATTGGCTGTGAAAGAAGTATACACGGATAAGAAATATCAGTTCAACGGACACATTACGTTGTTGAGATAAAAAGAAAATCAATCAAATGTAGTTGAGAAAGACTACATTTGATTGAATCCTCAATTTTGAGTGTTTTTAATTAAATTCCATGGAATTTATCGATTATTATCGTTTACTCGAAATTGAAAAAAATGCGTCTGAAGCAGACATCAAAAAGGCATACCGAAGATTAGCACGCAAATACCATCCTGATTTGAATTCGGGGGATGCAGCGGCCAATTTGAAGTTTCAGCAAATCAATGAAGCCAACGAAGTGTTGAGCCATCCCGAGAATCGGAAAAAGTACGACCAATACGGACAAAACTGGCAACACGGAGAAGCACAACAAAACGCACACAAATCACGACAAGACAGCAGTTCGGGATCAAATCACTTTTCTGATTTTTTTGAATCGATGTTTGGCGGGCAAGAACGACGAAGCGGAAGTACCCGATTCAGAGGTCAAGACATCCAAGCGACGTTGGAGCTAGATTTACGTGATGTTTTTGAAACACACAAACGCACCTTAACGATTCAAGGGAAAAGTATTCGGTTGACAATTCCTGCTGGTGTTGAAAACGGTCAACAAATCAAGATTTCAAATCAAGGTGGGGCAGGAGTAAACGGTGGTCCTGCCGGTGATTTGTATGTTGAATTTAAACTCAACAACAGTTCACCATTCGAACGAATAGGGAATAATTTACTGCTCCAATTGGAGGTCGATCTTTACACTGCGTTGCTTGGTGGAGAAATTCTCGTGACCACCTTCGACGGCAAGCGCGTCAAGCTGAAGGTAGCGCCCGAAACACAAACCGGGACGCAAGTAAAATTGCGAGGAAAAGGATTTCCAGTGTACAAACAAGAAGGTCACTTTGGGGATTTGCTGATTTCCTATCACGTCAAACTCCCCACTAAATTAACCGCTGAAGAAAAAGAATTAATTGTTCAATTGTCTAAACTCCGGAATCATGGAAATTGAAGGGTATTTCTCGACGAGCGTGATTTTTGAATCGCATGGCGTAACGACAGAATTGTTGAGCGATTTTCAACACCTTGGATTGTTGGAGTTTCATGCGGAATACGGAACTGCTTATATTCATCAGTCGTCTGTTTCAACCTTGGAAAAAATGATTCGCGTTCAACACGAATTGACGCTGAATGCCGATGAATTCCTGCTTGTGTTTCCACTAATTTTGAAAATTCAAGAACTGCAAGCTGAAAATCAGCGCTTGCGCATTGGGTTAGTTTCCTAACGGTTGAATCGACTTGATCATCCAAATCGGACAGCTGAAATGTCCAGTGTTTCCGAGCGGTTTGTCGAGATGCATAAATCCTAGATGTTCATAAATTGAAACCGCTTTTTGGAGTTCAGGCATACTTTCCAAGTAGATTTCACTGTAGCCAACGTGTTGTGCAAAGGCCGTAGCGTGTGCAATCAACTGTTGACCAATTCCTTTTCCGCGGTAAGCAGCATCGATATACATTTTAACCAATTCACACACTCCAGAAGGCAGGCCTTCGGTGGGATAGATGCCCACGCCACCCACAATCACGTCGTTGATTTCAGCGACAAAATAACCAGCATTTGGAACTTCAAAAAAAGCCGTGAGCGCATCTGTACTTGAATCAAAATATGCTGTACCCGGTTTCGCAGCATCATGTTCTACCAAGGCGTCTCTCAGGATTTGAGCCATTCTACGATCATCTTTTGACTGAATTGGCCGGATTGTTATTGTTTCCAAGCGCACAGATTATTTTTCTAACTCGTTGATTTTTTTTATATCGAAGAAAATTTTATCGATCGTGATGCGATTTCCGTTTGGCTTTGGACCCAACGCAGGTGCATTCACAACATACCCCAATCCATCCAATAAAATGTAGGTTGGGAACGTTTTTACATGATACTGTTGAAGGAACGAATCATCCGCGTCAACGAAAAATTTCTCCCACGGCAACGCATCGATGTATTCCTTTTGTTTTTTTGTCATTTTCTCCTTCTTCTCAAACACACTGATAAAATGCACATCGCCCTTGTATTTTTGATAGATTACTTGAAGCAGTTCGAGTTCAGTTGCAGTTTCCTTACTCGTTGGATCCAACACCTGGATATACAGGTGTTTTTTGCTGTAATTCGTTAATGAACGCAGATCACCTTTCGTAGAGATAAGCGCAAAATCGGGTGCTTTGGCACCAGGAACGAGTTCTGTCAATCGGTAAATCAAGTTGCGGGCAATAACGCCGTTGCTTTTGAAAATACTGTGATTAGCGACGCTATCCAATACGTTGATGATATTGGTTTGCGGATAGTCCGACGAATAGAAAACCTCCGCAAGAGCTTTGATCATAATCAATTCGCGCAATTTGGTATTGGCCGGAAATTGTTTCTTTTTCGGATCGCTTGGACCAACCGGGCGCAAGGTGTACTCGTCGGCTAATGCGCGCATGATGAGCGAAGGACTGTTTTTTAAGAGACCCAAATAAACGCGGTTATTGACTTCCATTTCCAACCGTCCGAGAGCGTTTTCGTAAAACGACGACAAATAATTCATGTAGATATCGGACTCATAAACAACCGGCAAACCATTGATGTAAAAGTCAAATTTTTCGTAGCGATTGCGTGAACCGACGAATTGAATATCGTCGAGCGAAGCGATCGAGTATTTTACGTAAGTTTTAAAAAACAAGCTTGTATCCGAGGCATACGCTTTCTCGACGTTCGATTTAAATTCTTCTAATTTGCTGACAAATTCAGCGCCATTCATTTTTTTTGTTGGGAAATAGTAGCCTAAAAAATTATTGATCCACTTATCAAAACTCAAAATTTTATAATTTATATCGGTGGAATCGAGGTTGAAAAAACTAATTTCAATTTGATTTCCCTGCTCGCGGTAAGGGTCATACGCGCTTTTTTCGGGAACAAAAACTTGGTATTTCGCTTCGGGTTGAATGTACAGAAATCCTTTGTTTTTGCCTGATTTTACAAGTATCTTTTGGGTTTTAGTGTTGTAAAACTGAAACGAAAAACTGCTATCCGTTCCCACCATCGTGGTTGCTAACAGCGATTCACGCATTGAAAAATAATCTTCAATTTCGTACAATTCAATTTTTTGACCAACGTAAGCGGGTGCATAGCCTTTCACCTCGGTAATGGTTTGCGCAATGCCATTTTGAAAGGGAAGAAGCAAAAATGCAACCCAAATTAGATTTTTCATGATTTTCATGGTGTTTGAACGAGAATACTGGAATTGGTTACAAACGAATCAATAATCCCGCCATTTTTTGCGATCTCCCGCACGATCGTGGCACTGATTGCAGACACATTTCCATCGGTCATGAAGAACACGGTTTCGATACCTGCAAGTTGCTGATTCATTTGTGCAATGGCTTTCTCGTACTCAAAGTCGCGCGTGTCTCGGAGTCCACGCAGCAGGTGTGAAGCTCCGACTTCCTTGCAAAAATCGACCGTCAGTGAACTGTATGTTTGCACGGAAACAGTTGGTTCATGCGCATAGATCGAACGAATTTGGGCGAGTCTGCTTTCTAAGGAGAAAAACGGCTGTTTGGTACTGTTGAATCCAACGCCAATAATGATTTCATCAAACAGCGGCAACGCCTTGGCGATCACGCTTTCATGACCGCGCGTAAACGGGTCAAAAGATCCTGGGAAAAGTGCTCGTTTCATGGTTATTCGTTTTCGATTGTGGTATTTCGAAGAAACGTAAAGTACACATTTCCATATTGTTTGGTTTGTTCAAATTGCGGAAAATGCGTCAAGTCGGTTCTTCGACCGTGTTCAATAATGGTCAACCCGTTTGCATTCAGCAGATTTCGTTCAAAAATGGTAGCCACAAGTTCTGCATGTATCGGAGAATCGTAGGGTGGATCAGCGAAAATTAGGTCAAATGTTTTGGTGGTTTTTTTGACGAAATCCCGCACATCGGCGCGATATACTTCGATGTTTTCTTCCATTTCGACTTCTTTCACCAAGTTTTTGATGAATTTAACGCAGTTAAAATTTTGATCAACTGCGGTAATATGTCCACTTTCTCGCGAAGCAAATTCCAAGGTGATGTTTCCCGTCCCGGCACACAAATCCAAGATTTGCAGGTTCATCAACGAAAACTTGTTTTCCAGGATGTTAAACAATCCTTCCTTCGCGTAATCCGTTGTCGGACGTGAGGGAAAACCTTTGGGTGCTGAAAATCTTCGTGATTTTAATATTCCTCTAATTATACGCAATGTTGTTGGTATTTATATGGTAAATATGCTGTTTCTGCTGCTTGCAAATTTTTCAATTCAAGAATCAACGCTGCTTTTGTTAAAATCTTGTTTTTCCTGTCGGAATGCGAAGTCAAGTGATCATAAACAAACAACGTTCCATTTTCGCCGGTTAATCCTTGCTGTTGCAATCCGAACGTTAGGTAATACAACACGTCGTCTTCGCTCGATGATTCAAAACAATTGTAAAATTTCAATTCGTTTTCTTTTACAAAGACCATACAGCAGTGTGAATCGTGCAATAAAATATGAATGCCGAGTTTGAACGTCGATGTTGCAAAAATTCCACGCAAAAATACGGACGCTTCGTGTTGAATCACAATCCGCGGGTAACGAATCACAAAAAACGATTTCACCCAAAGCGGGATTTCGTAGATATTGACAATCGAAAGTTCCGATATCCGGTTGTAGTCAATGTCGTTGGCGATCATTTCCTTCGTGAAACATGCTTGAAACACGGTTTTTGAATCGCTTGCGCCAAATATATTCGTAGGAACAAGCGTAGAAAAAGGCGTAAACCAACTGAGTGAGTACTCGTCGTAGTCGTGTTGGTCGATCTTCAAATCCTGCAAAAACGCCTGGATTTGTTCTTTGTATTGAAAGTCTTTTTTTCCTTGAAATTCGAGTTGACCCAATTCCACAAAGTTTCCTTCCGAGATGTTTGCCACGTGCAACCGCGTTTCAGACAGAAGAAAGCCAAGATGAGTTTTTGCCATGTTGTGAAAATTTGTTTCCAAACGGGTTGGAGAATCATTTTGTGCAATACAAAGCTACGATTTTTGAAAGTTGGACGGTCAATTCTTGGAATTATTCTTCGTTCCTTTTTTGTACGTCGGTGCGTGTCGAGCAATTTGTGCTCAATTTTCGAGCGATTCGTTGAAAGATGTATCTTTGAAGTCATGAACAGCATCGAACAGATTAAGCGTACTTTTTTGGCAGAGATTCAGGATCAGTTCGGATTTGAGCCTGTCAAAGATCAGCTCACTGCGATGCGTAAATTGGTCGATTTTTCGTTCGATCAAGCGGGAAATGCTGTCTACATTTTGTCGGGTTACGCGGGTACGGGGAAAACGACACTTTTGGGTGCATTTGTCAAAAGTTTGGCAAGTATTCAGCGCAAATCGGTGCTGATGGCACCAACGGGTCGTGCGGCCAAAGTGATGTCGGTACGCTCCAAACGGCAAGCACTGACAATTCACAAGCGTATTTACAGAAAGGAAACACTCGCTGGTGGAGGAATTCAGCTTGTGGTAGCTCCCAATTTGTCCAAAAACACCTTGTTTATCGTCGATGAAGCGTCGATGATTGGTGATTACACGATGAACGCAGATGGATCGGTTTCGGGGCGCAATCTGTTGCAAGATTTGATCAACTTTGTTTTTTCAAATGTGGGGAATAAGTTGATTTTTGTTGGGGATGAAGGGCAGTTGCCTCCGGTTGGAAGCGATTTTTCGCCGGCATTAAATGAAGCCTATTTGCAAAATTATTACCCCGAATTGGTAATTCAATCAACCCGCTTAACGAAAGTGCTTCGACAAGCGGAAGATTCCGATATTCTGCTCAACGCAACACGTTTGCGGAGCGCTCCAGAAGGTTCCTTTCCAGAGATTCAACTGACCAACAAGCCCGATTTGGTGCGTGTCAACGGAGCTGATTTACAAGATGAATTGGAAACGTCGTACAGTAATTTTGGAGCCGATGAAACCATCATTATTACCAGATCCAATAAACGTGCGAATCAGTTTAACCAACAAATCCGCAACCGAATTTTGTGGTTTGAAGAAGATCTGTGTGGTGGAGACATGCTGATGGTCGTAAAAAACAACTATTTTTGGTTGGAAGACAAGTCAGAAGCTGGATTTATTGCCAACGGAGAAATTTTGAAAGTCTTGCGTATCACCAAACGGGAGGAACTTTATGGTTTTCATTTTGCAAAAGCACGCGTTCAATTGGTGGATTACCCAAACATGGGGGATTTTGAAACGGTTTTGCTGGTCGACACGTTGACTGTTGAAGCACCTTCCTTGCCAAGAGAGCAGATGAAATCCTTGTTTTTTGCGATTGAAGAGGAATATTCGTTTGAAAAAAACAAAAAAAAGCGATACGAGCGCATCATGAAGGATCCGTATTTCAATGCGCTTCAAGTCAAATTTGCGTACGCGATCACGTGCCACAAGTCGCAAGGTGGTCAATGGGCTTCGGTTTTTTTAGATCACGGTTATTTGACAGAGGAATTACTCGACAAGTCGTTTTTTCGGTGGCTTTACACCGGTTTTACACGTGCTTCAGAACGCTTGGGACTCGTTAATTTTGACAATCATTTTTTCAAGGAGCAAAAATAGCCAGGCGGTAAGTGAACAAAAAAAAGTGCCGTTGTGGTGGGGGAAAGGTAATCCGATGCAAAAAAGATGTATCTTTGCCTTTCGGCAGAAAAGAGTAAAAAAATGGAATTATTTGTTGAAAAAGCATTGCAAATAAAAAACTTTCATTAAATTTGCACTCCGATTTTGAGATTAATAGACTTTAATATAACAAAAAAATGAAAAAAGACATACACCCAGAAGATTACAGATTGGTAGTTTTCAAAGACATGACTAACGATTATGCATTTCTTTGTCGTTCTTCTGCAGCTGCTACTGAAAATGTAGTTTGGGAAGATGGAAATGAGTATCCATTGATTAAATTGGATATTTCTCACAAATCTCACCCGTTCTTCACTGGGATTGTTAAGTTTGTGGATACTGCAGGACGTATTGATAAATTCAATTCTCGTTACGGACGTCACAAGAAATAATCATTTTGTACCGTATTGAAAGCTCTCTTTTTGAGGGCTTTTTTTGTGACTTTTTTTTACATTTTTAAACAAAAAAAGAACGAGCGAGTGAAAAATAATCGCTTATTTTAAGTGTTTCAAACGAACAGGATCCGTATGAATAAATTAGTCGCAGGTTTTGCATTATTTATTGTCTTTTTTGCCTCGGCAGGGAAAGTAGAAAAGGGGTTTGAAAACCTGAAAATTTACAATTATTTCGCTGCGAAAGCCCAGTTTGAAAAAGCGCAAAAAAAACATGTTTCCGCAGCCTCGTTTGGTTTAGCGACGATTTACGCACGTACAGACAACCCTTTTCACAATCTAGATTCAGCTTTCGTTTTGATTCTTCGCTCGGAGAAAACGTTTCATCTCCAAAGCGAGAAGGTACAATTGAAGTACAAAAAATACAACTTCGACTACGAGCAAATTCTGTTGCTCCGTCAAAAAATAAGCACGGAGTTTTACAAACGTACCTTGCAAAAGCCGTCAGAACTGAGTTTTCAGCATTTTTTAGACCAACATCCATGGGCGATTGAGTTTCCAAAAGCGACTTTTCAACGAGATTCCGTAGCGTTTAGTCAAGCCGAGCTTGTTAATTCAAGCGAAGCGTACTTGTTGTTTCTCCAAAAGTATCCAAAGTCGTCGTTTTTCTTTAATGCCGAGCACGCGTATTTTCTGAAAGTGTATCAAGAACAAACAGCGGAAGGTACCGTTTCTTCGTTGGATCGATTTTTAACAAATTTCCCGACAAATCCATACAAAGGCGATGCAGAAGATCGAATTTACGAGTTGATGACCGCCAAAAATACACTCGCGAATTTGGAATCCTTCTTGCGAACGTATCCGAAGAATCGCAACGTCGATCGTGCTTGGCGCAGACTGTATCAGTTGTTTATGTACGATTATTCCGATCAACGAATCGACCAATTTATAGATGAATATCCCGATTATCCGTTTAAAAGTGAGTTAGATCAAGATCGAGCGTTAGCGTCGCAACATTTACTTCCGTTTAAACAAAATGGTCTGTTTGGTTGGATGAATTACAAAGGAGAAGTGGTTTATCCCGCAACGTATGAATCGTTGGGGTTTTTCAAAGAGGGATTGGCGATTGCTGCACAAAATGGTCAATTCGGATACGTAGATAAGGCCAACAAAGTAGTTATTCCGTTTCAATTTGATTCGGGTTTTGATTTTGAGGAGGGACGAGCAATTGTTGAAAAAAACAACAAATTTGGGATCATCGACCGAGCAGGCAAGGTTTTGTTTGAAATCCGATTTGAGGACATTGGTCAGTTTTCAGAAGGCTTGATTTATGGGAAGAAAGATTCGTTATATGCTTATTATGACAAATATGGCATGCAACGGATTCCAGAACAGTTCGATGACGCATTTTCGTTTGTAAATGGAATTGCATTGGTTGAAAAGGGCAACCGAAAAGGCTATGTGCAACCGTACGGAGAATATTTGATTCAGCCTGTTTTTGAAGAGTTGAGCGTTTTCAACGATTCACTTTTTATATTCAAATCAGGCGATTACTATGGCATTATGCATCGCAACGGAAAAACGGTTTTGACGCCAACGTGGGATCAAATTGGCGCGTTGAAATCTAGAAAAGCAATTGTTGTGAAAGGCAATAAACACGGGTATATCGATGATTCCGCCAGGATCGTATTGAATCCGACGTATGACTTGTTTCCGAATTTTATGGAAAACGCACAGTTTGAAGGCAATTACGCAAAAGTGAAGTTCAAAGATAAATTCGGTGTAATCGATGCGAAAGGCAAGTGGATCATTCCGGCTACTTACAGCGGATTAGGTAATGTATCCACGCTAATGGCTTTTCAGAAAGGCGCAAAGTGGGGGTACATCGATTTGACCAATAAAGTGGTTATCAAACCGATCTACGAATTTGCATCGAGTTTTGAAAAAGGGGTTGCATACGTCGAGAACAAAACGTTGTTGGGCGTCATCAATCCCAAGGGAGAATGGTTGCTTCCAACGGAATATGAACAAATTACTCGGTTGGAAAACAATTACTACTTGGTTGCGAAGGAGGGAAATTTGAGTTTGTTTTCGCCCAAATTTGAGAAAGTAACGATCAATGCATACGAGCAAATTCGATTGGTTGATGCAACACTTTTTCTGCTCTCAAATCCGCAGGTAGTGCACTATTACGATTTGAAAGAACAAAAGTTAGTAGTTCCCAATTTGAAAAGTGAATCGGATGGCAAAAGGTAGAGATTTCATACGCAAATGGATTCCAAGTTGGTTACTGGAAGGGTACCGAAATAAGAAACGACAGCAGGTTCGAAAGCAATTGGAAGCGCAAAAGCATGCGGGGAATGGACATTCGAAATCGACGATTCTTCAGCAATTAAAAACGATTGGGATTGTTGAAGGCGATTCCTTGCTCGTCCACTCAAGTTTGTCGAAGATTGGTTATTTGGAAAATGGTCCACAAGATTTGGTCGACGCACTGTTGGAAGCTATTGGTCCGTCGGGGAATTTGTTGATGCCCAATTCACCCAACCCGTCGTTTCAGTTGGATTACATACAGCAATTAGCAATATTTGACGTTAAAAATGATACTTCGAAACTCGGCGCCATCACTGAATATTTTCGAAAATTACCGAATGCCGTTCGCAGTCAACATCCCACGGAGCCCGTTTCATGCATCGGACCTGATGCAGCGTATTTTACAGCGACCCACTTCGGGAATGAAACGCCGTACAATGAAAACAGTCCGTTTTACAAGATTTCCGCACGAAAGGGAAAGATCTTGTATATTGGAGTAACGTTGGGAAATGCGGGCACTAATTTGCACACGCTTGAGGATGCGGTCGAAAACTTTAAATTTCCGGTGTATCACGATACGTTGTTTCCGGTCCGCGTTCGATTTGAAAACGGTACTGTACATGAAATGCGCACGAGAGTGCACAATCCGATTTGGTCTAAAAAGCGAAAGTGCGACGAGTTGATTCCTCGCTTTGTCGAATCCGGTGTGGCGCGACGTGCAACGATTGGCAATGCACCAACGTTGGTGTTTGACGCTGAAAAAATGCTTCATCAGATGATCGATGATTATAAAACCAAGGGCATAACGATGTACACACCACACGGAAGTTGATTTTGTAAATATTAACGAAAAGAAACTGTTTCAAACGCGCTTCATTTTCGCTTCCTCTTTGTATTTTTGGACCAAAATAGAGAATCATGAGCAAATATAATTGGACAACAATCAAGAATTATACAGACATCAAGTTTGAATTCTTTGAAGGAATCGCTAAAATTACGATCAACAGACCCAAAGTTTACAATGCATTTCGTCCAGAAACAAACATGGAAATGTTGGATGCGATGAATATTTGCCGCGAAAGAAATGACGTTGGTGTGATCGTGTTAACTGGAGAAGGTGACAAGGCGTTTTGTTCGGGTGGAGATCAAAACGTGAAAGGTGTGGGGGGATACATTTCTGAAAACGGTGTTCCGCGTTTGAACGTATTGGATTTGCACAAAGCAATTCGTTCGATGCCTAAACCTGTGATTGCTATGGTCAATGGTTATGCGATCGGAGGTGGACATGTGTTGCATGTCGTGTGTGATTTGACCATTGCTTCTGAAAATGCACGCTTTGGTCAAACGGGACCAAAAGTGGGGAGTTTTGATGGTGGTTTTGGGTCGTCTTACTTAGCGCGCTGCGTTGGACAAAAGAAAGCACGTGAAATTTGGTTTTTGTGTGAACAATATACCGCGAAAGAAGCAGAAGAAATGGGGATGGTTAACAAAGTTGTTCCGTTCAATGAATTGGAGACTACGACCGTTCAATGGGCAAAAACAATCATGAAACGAAGTCCATTGGCTGTTCGAATGATCAAACGGGGATTGAATGCAGAATTGGATGGACAACATGGTTTGATGGAATTGGCGGGCGATGCTACGTTGATGTACTATTTGACAGAAGAAGCGCAAGAAGGAAAACATGCCTTTTTAGAAAAAAGAGATCCCGATTTCCAAAAGTTCCCAAAATTTCCGTGATTTACTACTTAACGCTAATTGACAATGTCATTTTCTGATTCAATCGTGAAAAATTCTCCGATTTCTAGTTTGGAGAAAATATTTAATTACAAGCCTGCTGAAATAAACCAACTGTTGGTGAAATGGGGTACCAATCTGGTAATCACAGTCATTATTTTTGTGGTTGGTTTTTGGTTGGCTAATTTTGCTGCAAAAACTGTTCGTAAAGTTTTACGTCGAAGTAATACCGATGAAGGGTTGGTGACATTTTTGACGAGCTTGACATCGATGCTCTTGAAGGTGTTGGTTGTTGTAACTGGAATCAATCAGTTGGGCATAGAAATGACTTCATTTGTAGCGATACTTGGAGCTGCTGGTTTGGCAATTGGTATGGCGTTTTCTGGAACATTGTCCAACTTCGCTGGTGGTGTAATGATTTTAGCATTTAAGCCCTTTCGTGTGGGAGATACGATCAAAGCACTCACGGAGACGGGCACGGTGAAAGAAATTTTGATTTTTAATACCTACTTGCATACGCCCGACAACAAAGTAATCATTTTGCCAAACGGTCCGGTTGCAAACGGAAACATCGTCAATTTTACACGTGAAGAAAAGCGCCGAGTCGATTTGAGCATCGCGATTGACTATGGAAATGATTTGAAAGTTGTGAAAGAGATGATTGAGGAAATCATCCGTTCCGAATCCAAAATCATCCACGAACCGGCACCATTTGTTGGAGTAGGAGAGTTGGGGGTAGGAACTGTTCCGATTGTCGTACGTGTTTGGGTAAAAACTGAGGATCATGCGTCTGTTTCGGCGTCGATGAACGAAAAAATTTACGTCGCTTTCAACGAGGCAAACATCGTAATGCCGAGCAAAAATTAAGCATGAGCGACTTGAACGAACATGAATTGATTCGAAAATACATCGAGCATAATCAATTTGGAATTTTGCTTGGGATGGATTTTACAATTCTTGCAAAAGGAATTGTTCATTACCGACTAACGGTTCACGAAAATCATTTAGCGACACCACGTGCGGCTCACGGAGGCGCGATTGCTGGTTTGATGGATGCGGCGCTTGGCGTTGCAGCGTTGAGTGCAGTGTGTGAACAGGGCAAGGTGGTTTCGACCTTGGAGATGAGCACGCGTTTCCATGCGCCGGCATTGCTTGATGATCAACTTGTTGCCGAAGCACATACAATTACCGTTGGAAATCGAATTTTGGTTGCTGAAGCGCGGATTTTTAATTCCAGTCGTACATTGATTGCATCGGGAAGTGGTACCTTCAATGCTTATCCCAAAGAGAAGGCTGGATTTTGATTTTTAATTGTATCGTCATTCACTCCAAACGGAATTGATTCCAGCTTGCAAATAGAATCGCGAACGACGTACTTCCGATCGCTCAAAGACTGGTTTTCCCTCTGGATCCAAACGCGGATAATGTGGCGTGTTACGTTCGATTTTTTTAGGAAGAAAGAGCAGGTCGTGTGCGAAACGATTTTGTACCGCGTGACGAATGTGTTCACTGTCAATTCCAATTTTTGCGCTAAACGTTTGAGCTGTATTCCAGTTGGTTAGTGCGCCGAACGACCAGATTCCATGGCTCGTTTTTCCGTACGGTAGTTTTTCCAAGCTTCGAAATCCATTGGGACATTTGTGGGACGGGGTTTTGTCCCAAAACGAATTGGCCGTTTCGCCCGTCCAGAGAAATAGATTGGTGAAAAACTTAAAATCGTTGTACCGGTAATTCAGTTGAAGGGTTCCTGTGCGAAATCTGTCTTTCGCTTGCCCACCAAACACATCATTTTCAAAAAGCAACGAGAAATAGTTGATGTGCATACTCCAAGCGCCAGAACGTTGCGACGTTTTTGCTTTGTCGAAGTACCACAAGTAGTTGAAGCCAATTGCTTTGGAATGCCTTGTTTGATGATTTAAACCATCTAACTGAAAGTCAGGGGTAATTGACTTTTTGTCGCCCACGAGAATCAAGCCGAGTGCGTTTCGATTTTCCCAAAACAATTTTCGCTTTCCGTAGCTGGTAAACACATATTTCAATTGCGAGGAAACATTTAGTTGGTAAAAATAGTCACTGTAATAGAGGTTTGTGTTCACTCCAACTGAATTGACATGTGTTCCGATGTTCAAAACAATTCCCAATTGCCAACCAAACTGTGTCGAAGATTGAAGTTGTCCCCAAAGTGTAGAAAACGAAAGGCAACTTGCGAGGCAAAAAAAAGGAATTAAAAACGCTTTCAATTTCATTGGGACGTGTTGGTATACAAAAATAAGACAATATCCGAATCTGCATCCGTTGAAACAAAAATAAGGCCATCTATACTGTTCCGATGCGAATTAAAAATGAAGCGGTTATCTTTGTTGATATGCAGACATCAAAATTTTTGTATTGGGGAGCTCAAATCGGCGGTTGGATGGTATATGCCGTCCTATCCATTTTAGCAACGTATGCCGAAAATCCATCTAAAATTAATTCTCGATTTTGGGCGGCACTGCTTGTGATGTTGGTTTCGGGGTTGCTTATTACGCACACAATGCGTTTGTTTTTGCTTCGGTTCAATTGGCTCAAGATAAAATTTGGTCCGCTCGTACCCCGAATTTTGGGAATTTCGCTGTTGAGTGCATTCTTTTTCGTTTTGTTGATCGAATTTTCGTCGCTGTTGATCAATCGAACCGCGTTTTGGGGCGAGAAATCGTTTGTTTCCAATCTTCAAACACTGCGTTTTTTCATTGATGTCGTTGGTTCAACGTTGCTTTTTATTCTGTGGAACGCGATTTATTTTACCTATCATTTCTTCCGTAAATCGATCAACCAAGAATTGTATAATTTGCAGTTGCAAGCGAGTCAACATGAAATTGAATTGAAAACGTTGCGTGCACAACTCAATCCTCATTTTTTATTCAATGCCTTAAATAGCATTCGCGCATTGATCGATATTGAACCTTCGAAAGCAAAACAATCCGTCACCACGTTATCGAGTTTGTTGCGGAATTCGCTGGTACTGGGACGCAATGAGTTTATTCCACTGTCGGAAGAATTGCAAATTGTAAAAAGTTACCTTGATCTCGAAAAAATTCGGTTTGAAGAGCGGTTGGAAATCGAATGGAAAACCGACGAGGAAATTAGTTCATTTTTGGTTCCTCCATTTATGCTGCAAACGGTTGTTGAAAATGCAATCAAACACGGCATATCTAAATCGGTTGAAGGTGGTTTAATTTTAGTTGAAACGAAAAAAACAGTTGATGAATCAATCCTGTTGATTGTACAAAATACGGGAAATTTGCAAGCAGAGAAAGATGCTGGAATTGGGATCGAAAACACCATTCGTCGATTGGATTTGTTGTACAAAGGCAAAGCCGATTTCGAATTAAAACAAGCTGGGGAAATGGTCGCTTGTACCATTTTGATTAAGAATTAGTAAATTAGTTTTATGAAAGTTTTAATAATTGATGATGAACGACTTGCGAGAGAAGAATTGAAGTCTTTGTTGAGTTCATTTGACAACTTAGAAATCGTAGGAGAAGCAAAAAATGGAGTGGAGGGAATCGAAAAAATTCAAGACGAAGCGCCGGATTTAATTTTTTTAGATATTCAAATGCCCGGGATGAATGGATTTGAAATGCTGCGGAAATTGGAATACATTCCCAAGGTTGTTTTTGTGACAGCTTACGATGAGTATGCGTTGAAAGCATTCGAATTCAATGCGTTGGATTATTTACTTAAACCAGTAGATCCAGAGCGATTGAAAGAAACAATTCAAAAATTACAGCAGCCTGACGAGGAATTTGCGACCAAATTGAATGTTACGCCGGAGCGGAAGGAGAAAGTACTCGAGTTGGGCGACAAAGTTTTCATCAAAGACGGCGAAAAATGCTGGTTTATTGACATCAATGAAATTCGTATGTTTGAATCCGATGGAAACTACGTGAAGGTCTATTTTGATAAGTTTCGTCCGCTCATACTTCGATCACTCAACAGCCTCGAAGAGCGCCTCGACCCGAAGTTGTTTTTCCGTGCCAACCGCAAATTTATCATCAATCTGAATTGGGTAAATGGTGTCGAAAACTGGTTTAACGGTGGCTTGCAAGTGAGTTTGAAAGACGGTGAAAAAGTTGAAATTTCGCGTCGACAAGCGATTCGTTTCAAAGAAATGATGAGTTTGTAGTCGAACTGACGAACGAAACATCTATTTCACGTGCGCAAAATGGATGTCTTAGTGCTCAAACATCTTTAAAGTCGTTGCATCAAGTAACGGTAAAGTTCAACCATGCACATGATGTCGTATTTGAATACTTTTTCATCGGGAGAATGTACAAAATCTTCGGGTGCTCCGATAAAAAGCCAATCAAAGGGCAAGTCTGTTTTTTGAAGCATCGTTCCATCACTTCCTCCAGCGGATTCAACTTCCAATTGAAACCGTACGCCTGATTCTTTTGCGAGTTGGATGATCTTATTCAAATACGATCTGCGTGGAATTCCGCTGTCACGCATCGAAATCGCTACGCCACCGCCGTGAAAAACGCCTTCAGTAACCCACGTAATGTCGGAGATCAGCGCTTGTGTCACACCGTATTTTTCCCACAGAAAACGTCCCGTAAAACCGACTGAATTTCCTCCATGTTCTTCATAGGTTGAAAATACGATTGCTCCGTTTTCGAGCGTTTCTGCAACTTTTAGTGCATTCCAAACACCCAAACGATTGTCGAGGTAAGGCGATTGGATGTATTCATCCGTTTCTCGGAAGTTGGGTTTAAATGTTAAATTCGTTCCGCGATCGATCATTCGAGGGAAAACACAACGTAGACTCTGACCACCGTGAGAATCTTCAATAACCATCAATTCGGTTTCGATTTCTCCTATCGAATCCGAACCGACTAATGCGTAACTATCACTGGTCCGTGGTCCGCCAATTTTATACAGTTGATTGTCGTATCCAACCGTAAATCCGATCGTATCTGTGTGCGCAAAAATTGCGGTGGTTGGTTTTCCAAATACGAGAATGAGCGTATCTTGAAATCCGGGACCGTGAAACATTTCTGGTTGCACGGCCCAACTGTGCTGGTGTTGGATGACATAGTCGACAATAAACGATTTGATCGCTGATTCGTCTCCCGATGCGCCGCGTATTTCTATTAATTCTTGTAAAAGTTTCATGCGTTTGATTTTGTATTTTTAATAGATTCCCAATTCTTCGAGCAAAACGTGTTTGTTTTCGGAAAGGAGCTCGGTTAGATAGTCTTTTTTTTCCAATGGAATTGCTACTTGAAGCAAACAAACTTCTTGAAAATCTTGTGTTTCAATTTGCAGTTGGTGCGTTTTCACGACATTCATTATTTCAGGCATTTCAGCATACGAGAATTTAATTTTCAGGTGCTGAAACACTTTTTTTTCGATAATACTTCCGAGTTCAATCGCTTCGCGCGCGGCCGTTTTGTAGGCATGAATTAAGCCACCGACACCCAATTTTGTTCCACCGTAGTATCGAACAACACCGATCAATACATTGGTCAGTTCAAAGGATTGAATTTGCCCTAAAATCGGCGTACCAGCGCTATTAGAAGGTTCACCGTCATCGTTGGAGCGGTAGATGTCTTTTTTGAGTCCGAAGCGATATGCATAGCAAAGATGTCGCGCTTGGTGGTGGAGTTTGCGCCATTCATTCAATTGATTTTTGGCTTCATTTTCGGAATAACACGGTACCGCAAGTGCGATAAATTTCGAGCCTTTTTCTTTGTACATACCTTCTGATAAGGCTTCCAGCGTTTTGTACGAATCGATTAATTCCAACGAAATAGATTTTGAAAATAAACAGTTAATGCGATTTTACCAACTTCCGCCAGATCCACCTCCGCCGAAACTTCCTCCGCCAAAACCACCAAAACCACCGCCTGAAGATCCGCCACCAAAACCACCTCCGCTGCTTCGTCCACCGCCGCTCATCATTCCGAAAAGGATTGCGTCGCCCAAGATAGACATGCCGCCACCGCGTCCACCACGACCTCCATTTCGCTTGTTGGAGCGAATGCTAACGATGATAAAAATCACGATTAGCGCGATTACTAGGATTACTTTGACTACTTCAAATGGACTTTTTTTGTTTTTTGAATATTCACTCGAATTGAATTCACCTTTCGCCAAGCCCATGAGCGCATCTACGGTTTTGTCGATTCCAAGGTAGTAGTTTCCGTTTTTGAAATTTGGAACTAGTTCTTTCTCCTCGATTCTGCGTGCGGTAACGTCCGGAATTTTTCCTTCCAGTCCACGACCGATGGCGATAAAGTATTTTCGTTCACCTTTTCCGCCCGTGGGCTTGATTAAAATAACAATACCGTTGTCTTCTTTGGCTTGACCCACTTGCCATTGGTCGCCGATTTCGGTTGCATATTCCCACGGTTCAAAACCAACTAAGTCATCAACAATTACGACTGTAATTTGATTGGAAGTCTCTCGTTCAAATGCAGTTAATTTTGCCTCCAACGCTTCGATTTCTGGTTGAGAGAGAAAATACGGCATTTCTTTCGAAAGGTTGTTAACCAATCGCGGTGGAGATGGTTTGGAGGGAATTCCCGATTGACCAATCGCTTGTGCAGTGACCAAGCAGATCAGTAAGAGCGATGAAAGGATATGTTTGAACATGATTTTTAACATTTTGTAAGTTGTGAATTGTTACTCCTGAAAAGAAATTTCGTTACTCAACTCGTTGGTATCGCCTGCTTGATAGGGGAAATGTTGTTTTAGTTTTTCGCCAGCCATTCGAATTCCTTCGCACAATCCTGTAGCGAATTGTTGGGATTTGAATTGGTTGATTACCGTTTCTTTGATTGTATCCCAAAAATTTGCGGGAACTACTTGGTTGATTCCAGTGTCGCCCACGATTGCAAATTTCTTGGTTTCCAATGCCAAGTAAAACAAAACTCCGTTGCGCTGTTCCGTTTGATGCATGTTCAGTTGTTCAAATAAATCGATTGCACTTTGCACAGGATCTCCTGAGCACGTGCGATCAATGTGAACACGAATTTCGCCAGAAGTGTTTAATTCAGCTTCTGCAATCGCATTTTGTATCGCTTTTTTTTCTGCGTCAGAAAAGAAATTTTCAATTTTCATCTTTTGAGGATTGACGTTTGTTCAAACGGGGACTTTATGTATGCAAAAATGACAGTCCACGGTTGAACTGTCATTTGAATATGTCTTTTAAAATTAAAAAGCTACGGTTGGTGCAACTTCTGATCCAGCAGCTGCTTTGAAACCTTCTTTCTTCGGGAAAGTAGCGCTGTTTAGGAACATGCTGTTGAAGAATCCACGGATGTGTGAATTATACACTTTGATCGTAGCATTGTAATCTCCACGTGCTTTCGCGATGCGGTTTTCAGTTCCTTCCAACTGCGCTTGCAATTCCTGGAAGTTTTCTGTCGAGCGAATCTGTGGATACGCTTCAAACGCCAAGTTGATCGCCGTGTTGATTTTCTTTCCAGCCAATTCGAAATCTTCTGGAGTTTTTGCATTCACAATTCCTGCACGCGCTTCCGTTACTCCTTGTAAAATACCTTTTTCATTCGCTGCGGCACCTTTTACAGTTGCAACCAATTGGGGAACTAAGTCAGCTCTTCGTTGGTATTGTGCACCAACATCTGCCCACGCTTTGTCCACATCTTCCTGATAGGAAATAGCTTTGTTGTACGTGCTTCGGTAAGCCATAAATAGGATAATCACTAACGCAGCAATCGATCCAAGGATAATATACGATTTTTTCATTGTTTTCTATTTTAATCAAAAATACATTTTTTTTAAGTCAAAATACATGCCGAATGGATATTTATGACAAATTGGCTAGTTGACTATCGGTTGAGGAATTGGACGGCTTGGTACAAGTAATTTCCTTGTGCATAGAAGCTCAACGAATGTTGTTTTCCGATGTAGGTCATGTTCTCCGTTTGTATCGTTGATTGGGGATACTTTTCCTGAAACAAACGTTCTACTTTTTGGATTTCATGGCGGTGATTGCAGCCCAACGTCGTGGTTCCAAATCGGTGTACACCTGGACCAAAGAGGAATAATTTGGAATCCTTTTTTTTCAGTGCAAAGTCTTTTTCGTTATACAAAATATAGAGTTTGTAATGATCACTTTGGGCTTGTTTTTCGCGGTCGTAATAGTGCTTGAAAGTTTCCATTCCGCCGATGGCTGGTGCGATTAGACAGATGTTGATCGTTGGGTTTTGTGGAGTTTGAACGTCACAATCACGCAAGTTGACCAAACTACTCACCACGACTTTGGATCCCAAACTGTGTGCGATGAAATTCAAGCGAGGCGCCTTCAATTGCACGGCAAATTTTCTGAGATTTTCTCCTACAGCAATAGCATTTTGTTGTGCAATTTCAAAGTTCTTGAATAGTTGTTGATTCGTTTTTTGATCGGAGAATGAAAAACAACACGCATAGGTTCCGTCCCAATACACTTCGATAAATGCGTCGGTTTTGAGTTGCAGGTCGATTAGTTTGTTCTCCAGCAAGCTGAATTCGCGAACGGAACTTATACCATCCGTGATTTCATGAAAGCTTTTTCGATAACCGTGTACCAAAAATGTAAGAGTTTGCGGGTTTTGTGCGTTTAACCTTCGTGCCTTTTGCGTCAAAATGGAATCTTGTAAACACGAAAAAGCGTAGTTGAAATCGGGCGTTGAGATGCGATATTGCTGACAAATTGTCTGAAAATCGTTTGGATGATGTGCATACCAACCCATCAGTGTTCCTCCTGCACGTTCGATTGCGGTATCTGCAATCACAAAATCGGGATAAATTGTTCCTTCAGAATCAAAATACAAAGCGGTTGTTGGTCGATCGAGGTTGCGTTCACCGAAGAACACATGCTGACCAAGGTAATAAAAGGATTGGGCCCAACAGATGATTAATAGCACGATACGTTGCATGTTGTAACGCTTAATTGGATGTGGCAGAAGCAGTTTGCTTACACATGGGACAGATTCCGGTTGCGATCATTTGCAAGCTTTTTAATTCGTAATCCGTCGGAATTGGCACTACTAGTTCTTGGTGAATACATTCTACAGTTTCACAAACGAGGCATTGGAAATGCAAGTGATTGTGTGCGTGGTGTGATGTACAATTGTGACAAAGCGCGTAGTACGCTTTTCCGTTTTCACCCACAATTTTGTGAATCAATCCGTCTTCTTCAAAGCTTTTGAGAATGCGGTAAATCGTTACGCGATCCATCGAACCTTTGAGTGCATCTTCAATCATGTCGTGACTCATGGCTTGCTGGCTTTGCTTGAAAAAATCAAGTACTTTCGTTTTCGAAACTGTTTGGCGTTTTTTTATCATCGTATGCTATTAATCAGCTAAAAAATGCAAGGAAATGAATCAATTCAGTTCACCAATTCCTTGACGTATAATTTCGGGTGATCCCGATGTGCAATCCACGATTGTGGAGGCATGTAGTTTTCCGTATCCGCCGTCAATCACCAAATCTACTTCATCGTCAAAGCGCTGGTAAATTTCATACGGATCGTTGAAATAATCTAGAAATGTATCTTCATCGTCGTGCAACGAAGTTGTTGCAATTGGTGTTCCCAACAGTTCGGTGATTCGAAGAACGATCGCATTGTTGGGAATTCGAATTCCAATTTCTTTGCGGTTGGAATCAAAAAGTTTCGGTATTTCACTCGTTGCAGTGAGGATAAAGGTGAACGGACCTGGCAAATTTTGTTTCAAAAGCTTGAATGTCGGTCGATCGAGTTGCTTCACGTAATTCGACAGGTCGCTCATGCTGTGGCAAATGATTGAAAAACGGGCTTTGTTTAACTTGATACCCTTGAGTTTTGCTAATTTTGCCAACGCCGCTTTGTTGTACAAACTGCATCCCATTGCATACACGGAATCGGTAGGAAAAATGATAATTCCTCCTTTTTTTAGTACATCAACACATTGTTCGATTAGTCGGTTGTCAATGTTTTCTGGATTGATTTCAAGGATCATTTTTTTTTGGTGTAAAGTTAATGAGAATTTAGATTCGACGGGCAACATAAAAGCCACTTAATTCAGACGATTTAAGTGGCTTGAAATGAATTGAAAATGGAATTAATGACTACATAGTCCTTGAATCTCATGAAATTTGTCGTGCAGTTTTTCCAATTTCTCTTTCAGTACTTCATTTTTTACTTTTTTGGTATTGACTTTGTGCAATTCAGTCGCGCCTTTTACCAATTCGTCGATCGCTTTTTTGATTTCGGGCGTATTGAACGATGTTGGAATCTTTCCGTTCTGAAGGATTACCGCTTTGGCCAAGAGTTCACCGCTTCGTTCTTTAATTGGTGTAAAATTGTTCTCTTCCATCGGGTGAAACGTTTGCGACATCACCATGTGAAATTCGCTAAGTTCTTTCCAAGCACTTTTTTCAATCAACTTTAACAACGGGCTTTGCAGTGCCTCACTGTATTTTTTCGATACAGCTTCCCAATCGATCACCTTCCAAATTGCACCGAGGTAATCGCCGCGTTTGTTTTGGTATTTTAAGTAGTAAGCATGTTCCCAAACATCGATTCCCAATACGGGAATACCGCGGTCTTTACTTACATCCATAATTGGATTGTCTTGATTGGCAGTAGATGTGACTACCAATTTTCCTTCTGGTGTTACGATCAGCCATGCCCAACCCGAACCGAAACGAGAAGTCGCAGCTTGATTGATCGATTTTTTCAACGAATCCATACTTCCGAAGGTCGATTCAATCGCATTTAGTAATGCAGTGCTTGGCTTCGAGTCGTTGGCAGGTGCAAGAATTTCCCAGAATAAACTGTGGTTGTAATGCCCTCCGGCGTTGTTGCGAACTGCTTCAGTGCGTTTGCTTGCGTTTAAAAGTAATTGTTCGAGCGTTAATTTCTCCAATTGTGTTCCCGCAAGTGCCTTGTTTAAATTGGTGATGTAGGCTTGATGGTGCTTGCTGTGGTGAATTTCCATCGTTTGTGCATCGATCGAACTTTCTAATGCATTGTATTCGTAGTTCAACTTCGGAAGCGAAAAAGGGGCTTGCGCAAATGCCTGAAATACTCCAAGAATAGAGATCGAAGCAACAAGTAATTTCATGTTTTTCATACAAGTGATATTTGAACCAAAGTTACATTTTTTTAACGGTCGGAAACCACAAATGCATGTTGGTTTTGCTATCAAATGTTAATTTTCGGATCTTGCAATCAATTCAATTACATTTGGTAGGCGAGGTATCGAAATGGAAATATCGGAATATGGCGAAATGCCTTACCGTTGCTATCACCAGTAAAAAATGAGTTCGTCAGCTAGTCTTTCCCAAACGAATGGATGTCGTTGTGCTTTTCTTCGATACCATCTTTGATGCGCTTGATGGTTTGGGTGAGGATAAACAAATCTTGCGTGGCGTTGTGTTTCAACCAAGCCCAAGCGTTTTGATCGTCTTCAATCGCTTTTGCCATATTCGCAAGGAGGTCCATGTTGTTTTTTTCCAACCAACGCAGCGCTCGTAAATTTCCCTCTGCAGCATTGATCATCGCCAACAGATGTGGATAACCATTTTCCATCAGCCAGGTCCGCGCTTCGTTTTTCAAGTAGATCGCAGAACAAGCAATGGGTAACTCGGCAAAACCGTTTTCATTCAACCACTTGGTAATCTCGTGATTGCCTTCCAAGGCTTTCACCCACGCCATAATAATTTTGGGATGGTAAGTCATCGGCTTCATTGGAATTATTTCGGGCTTTGCAACCTGAATTTCCGACTTCTTTTTTTTAGAGTTAAACCACTTCAACATTGTTTGTGTAGAATAAATAAGCGACAAAAATTGCAGTCAACGCTCCGACAATGTCGGCAATAATTCCACCCATAGCGGCGTAGCGTGTATTTTTAACTTTTACAGCACCGAAATAAACGGCAAGAACGTAGAAAGTTGTTTCGGTACTTCCTTGAAATGTTGCCGCAAGTTTTCCTACAAAGGAATCCACACCATAGGTAGAAAATGATTCGACCATCAATGCGCGTGCGCCAGATCCAGAGAATGGTTTCATAAATGCTACGGGTAGCGCATCTACGAAGGAAGTGGTCATTACGCCAACCGCTTCCAACGACCATTTGATCACATCTGTAATCATCTCAAGTGCGCCGCAGACGCGAAAAACTGCAATGGCTGCAAGCATTCCAACCAAGTAGGGAATGATGCTGATTGCAACGTCAAATCCACCTTTTGCGCCTTCAATGAATGAATCGTAAACATTGATTTTTGAACGAACACCAAGGAGGATAAACAACGCAATGACCGCAAAAAGAATGACATTGCTTCCAACGGAGGAAATCGGTTCGATCCACGATGGATTGTTGGTTAGGAAAAGCATCAAACTAACAATCAATGCTGTCAACGTTCCGATGTATGCGAGTACAACTTTGTTGAATAAATTGATTTTTTGCTTCACAGCGACATAAATCAGTCCGGCTAGTGTTGCAAAAAATGTTGCGATGAGAATTGGTAAAAAAACTTCTGCAGGTGATACGGATCCATTGGTAGCACGAAGCGCCAAGATACTGACAGGAATGATGGTGAGTCCCGAAGCGTTGAGTACCAAAAACATGATTTGGGCATTGGTTGCTACTTCCGGCGTTGGATTCAAGGTTTGCAATTCTTTCATCGCTTTCAATCCCATCGGCGTGGCTGCATTGTCGAGCCCCAGCATATTCGCAGAAATGTTCATCATCATCGAACCAATTGCCGGGTGATCTTTGGGAACTTCGGGAAAGATTTTTGTAAAAAGAGGAGCAACAAGCTTCGCCATTTTTCCGATTGCACCGCCGTCTTCACCGATTTTCATGAAGCCCATCCAAAGGCACAAAGCGCCTGTTAAGAACAAGGAAATTTCGAAACCGGATTTTGCGGCGTCGAAGAGCGAGGAGATCATTGTCGGGAAAATCTGTACATCGTGCCAGAAAATCAACTTGCCAAGCGCCATTACGACAGCAATCAAAAACATTCCGATCCAAATTCTATTTAAAAGCATGTACGAAGTTCTTTATTTTTTCGCGATGTCAACGCGGATGGTTGATACAGATATTAACAAAGTTTTCAAGAATCAATGTTCCTTGATTTCCAGAAACTTCGGGGTGAAATTGTACACCAAAAAAGGGTTTCTGACGGTGATACATCGCTTCGTTTACGCACGCATCTGAAACTGCAAGTAACTGAAACTCGCGCGGTACCGAGATCGATTCGCAGTGATCTTCCATCATTTCGAACGTTTTCGGAAGTTTGTCAAACAACGGATGATCCTCCAATACTTCAATTTCCTGCCAATCGCGGTCTTCTTTCTGTCGCGCCGCTTCGGCATCGTGCAAAAGTCCGAGTACCTGATGTCCAAAACATATTCCCAATACGGGGATTTCTACGTTGACGATCCATGCAAGTTGTTCAAGATACGGCACCATGTTTATTTCAGTAATTAGAATCGGCGCGCCTGAAATGATAATTCCCTGCATACCATCGGCGGAGGACTCCGATACTTCCAGCAAATCGATTGTTTTGAAATCCATTTGTAAGTCTACCGCTTCTTCGATAAACGGCGTTTTTTGACTTCCACAATTGATGATAAGAATCATGGGCTAACTTTTCTTCAAAAATAGAAAAAATGCAACATGCGCGGTAATTGAAATGGCGAAGTTATTCAAACAGGAGTTTTAGATACGCGTCGTCTTTCCGATAGATGTCTTTGTAAAAATGCAAGTTTCCACTTTTTGTCGTACCGACCGTGATGTAATCAAATTGAATCGGAATGTGCTTTCTAAGTGGAATCGTTTTATGAATTTGGTGTTGAATCAAGGTGTCTAAGCTATCTGGAAGTTGTGTGTTTTCGTCGTAGAACAGCAACATTTTTGCAAGATCAACGGGGTTTTCACAACGAACGCATCCGTGAGAATAAGCGCGAACGGTGGTGTTGAAAAGGCTTTTTTGAGGCGTGTCGTGCACATACACACCAAACGGATTGTGGAATTCAAACTTCACGATACCGAGCGCATTGTGTTTGCCTGGTTCTTGGCGTACGGAATACGGAAACGACTTGTCTTTGATTTTTCCCCAATTGACAGAAAACGGATCGATTTCTTGGTCTTTTCGGTAAAGTTTTAAATGATTGCGCGCGAAATAGCCCGGATTTTTTCGGGCTGCGGGTAGCATTTCGGTACTGCTGATCGAGTAGGGGACATTCCAATACGGAAACGACACAATCGCACGCAGGTTGGCTCTAAATTCAGGAGTTTGATTTGAAAATTTACCGACAATGACTTTGTTCTCGCTTTTCAAACTGTCGTTTACAAAGTAGCGCAATTTGAATTCCGGGATGTTTACCCAAATACTTGGCGATTTGAATCCGTTTTTCCACCGCCATTTTTCCATGGCAAGTGCAGCGCGTCTGCATTTGTGCAAGTTGCTTTCCTCCAATGCCAATGCGGTACTTGTTCCAACGATTCCATCGGGCGTTTGTCCATTTTCAAGCTGAAATTGTTTCAAACTAGCAAGGTACGCCGTAAGCGAGGTTGAATCGGAATGCAAATATCCTTTGTGGATGAGCGCAATTTTAGAATTTTGCACCGATGCGGCAGAGTCCGCTTTCTGCGTTGGGATTTTTTGCACCAAATTTTCAAACGGATGACTGGTCGCGAAACGAAAAAGGGCGTGTGCAAGTTGGAGGTAATTGGTATCCGCGCAACCCCAAGCAATGATTTTGGAAGCGATTTGCTGGCGCTCGTTGGGAAATGAGAATAGTGTATCCAATTGATTTAGTTGACAATATGTTTTCGACCGCAGCTGTTTCTTTTCGGCATCGAAAAAACCGTTTTTCAAGTCAGCGGGCATCGCGGAGAGCAGTGCGGTGATGCGGACTTCATTTTTTAACACATAGATGGAATCCCAATTGGATATTTGATACCGTTTGCCCGGTAAACCGAATGCAATTGGATTTTTTAGCAATTCTTGAATGAGTTGACCTTGGTTGGTCAACCCGGATTCGGTGCACCAAAGTGGTTGGTAGTTCCGTTGTTTGTAAAACGAAATCAATAGGCGTTGTGCACTCGAGTCGATGTGAAGCGAATCCAAGTGAACCGGTGATAGTAATTGTTCCAACTTTTGGGGCAAAGCAAGTTGCTGATCCAAAAAATAGACGTCGGCAGTTTCATTTTTACACGAGGTAAAAGCGAACGGTAAAAAGAGTGTGAATGCAATTAAATTCTTCATTTGGTTGTTAAATTAGTTATTTTTACATCAATTGTGACAATAAAAAATCGTAGAAATAACATTATCAGATAATTAATAAAATGCCAATCATTACTTACACCATTATTGCACTCACCGTATTGATTTCGATGCAGGGATTTAATTCCAGCGATTTTTCATACAAGATGTCTTTTTCACCCTATTTAGCGAAGCATTACAACCAGAAAACACGTTTTTTTACACACATGTTTGTCCATGCCGATTGGGGACATTTGTTTTTCAACATGTTTTCATTTTACATGTTTGGTCGTTTTATCGAATTAGAATTGCGTGCTTTCTACGGTGATTATTTGGGAGGTTTTCATTTTTTGGTGTTGTACTTGCTTGGTGGCTTGTTCTCCACCTTGTGGCCGTTTATCCGCAATCAAGACAACGACACGTATTTTTCTGTGGGCGCATCGGGTGCTGTTTCAGCGATCATTTTTTCAACCATCATTTGGTATCCACAACTCGAAATGGGTTTAATTTTCTTACCAATCATGGTTCCGGGTTATATTTTTGGACCGCTTTATTTGCTGTTTGAATTTTTTGCATTTCGCTACGGAAAAAGCAAGATAGCGCACGATGCACACATTGGTGGAGCACTTTTTGGGATAGTTTACATTATAATTATTAATATTGACAAAGCAAACAATTTTGTCAACCAGATTTTGAATTGAAATGGGAGTTTTATACGTCAACAACAACGGGGAAATCATTCCAAATTCGGGAGCAACGATCGCTGCCGGCAACCGTTCGTATTTATACGGAGATGGCTTGTTTGAAAGCATCCGAATCATGAACGGAAAACCCATCAACGTCGTCAACCATTTCAACCGACTTGTGGAAGGTTCAAAAGTGTTGAAGATGCGAATTCCAGCCTTTTTTACAGCTGCTTTTTTTGAAGATAAAATCAAAGAATTGGTGCAACTTTCTGGAATTACTGAAGGAGGAAAATGTCGCATCTCGATTGATCGAGCGCCCGGGGGAACGTATTTCCCAGAAACCAATGAAGTGTCTTATTTCATCGAAGTGTATCCCTACGAAGCCAATTATTTTGAACTCAATTCAAAAGGGCTGGAGGTAGATATTTATGTGGATTTGAAGAAACA
This sequence comes from Crocinitomicaceae bacterium, assembly GCA_008017065.1. Taxonomy (GTDB): domain Bacteria; phylum Bacteroidota; class Bacteroidia; order Flavobacteriales_D; family Crocinitomicaceae; genus JAQVCM01. The sequence continues at coordinate 1,280 of SSGT01000097.1, read as the reverse complement.
GAAAAACTACTTGTCCAATTATAAAACGAAAAACGGGTTGATTTACGTGATGTGTGCAATCGCAGCACGGGACAAAAACTTAGATGATTTGCTGATTAGCAACGAAAAAGGAGGTATTTTAGAAAGCTCCAACTCCAATATTTTCGTGGTAAGCAACGGTGTGTTGTATACGCCCGGATTGGATGAAGGTTGTCTTGCAGGCACGATGCGTATGCAGGTGATCAACCTGGCAATCTCTCACGGAATTAAGGTGTACGAGTGTAATATTTTGCCACAAAATTTACTCGCAGCGGACGAAATTTTTCTAACCAACGCAATCCGCGGTATTTCGTGGGTTGGTGGATATCGTACGAAACGGTATTTCAATGTGATTTCCCGAAAAATACAAGCGTATTTGAACGACTATTGGGAAAATCAAGAGGCGTAAATCGAAACATATTTTGGGTAAACAACGGATGCGCTTGAACGTTTCGAAAATGGAATTCGATTCCAAAAATATGTGCTTATTTTCATCCCATTTCTAATTTTTTTTTACCTTTGTTCTCGATGGAAAAACAAGTCATTCTCAACGAAAAGCAATTTGAATTGACCCTTAATAGGCTGTGTTACCAACTCATCGAAAATCACAATGACTTCTCGGATACCGTTTTGATTGGTTTACAACCACGTGGAATTCATGTGCTTAAACGATTGAAAGAACGGTTGGAGCAAATTTTGAATCACGAGGTGATCTGCGGAAATTTGGACATTACCTTTTACCGAGATGATTTTCGAAGACGCGAAAAACCAATCATTCCAAGCGCCACAAACATCGATTTTATCATTGAAAACAAGAACGTTGTCTTGGTAGATGATGTGTTGTATACAGGGCGTACAATCCGCTCTGGAATCGATGCGATGATGGCGTATGGGCGACCTAAAAGCGTCGAATTGGTTGCTTTCATTGATAGAAGATTCAAACGCCATTTACCAATTCAGGCTGACTATGTCGGCAAAACGATTGACACACTGGTTTCTGAACGCGTGTCGGTAGAATGGAAAGCAGTTGAAGGAGAAGACAAAGTAGTACTTTACACACCCGAGAGTAATGGATAATTTAAGTGTTGAGCATTTAACAGGAATTAAAGATCTGACGGAAAAGGATATTCAGTTGATTTTTCAAACGGCGGATAGCTTCAAAGAAGTCATAAACCGACCGATCAAAAAAGTGCCTTCTCTGCGTGACATTACGATCGCCAATTTATTTTTTGAAAATTCGACACGAACCCGACTTTCGTTCG
>SSGT01000190.1 GCA_008017065.1 Crocinitomicaceae bacterium | reverse complement strand
TTGTTGCGTAATCATTTACAATCACAGTCACCTCACTCATTTGAGCAAACATAGAAAGTGGTAGAACAACAAAAATTAAAACTAAAAAACGCATCTTTTTGAATTTTATGGCAAGAAAAAAGGCCGGAAATTTCCCGACCTCTGTTCTCCTATTTTAATTATTTAACGATTACTCTTTTAGTAACAATACCGCTTCCAGTTTCTGCTTTCAAGATGTAAACACCTGGAGCATTACCAATGTTGATTGTTGCATTCGATGCGTTCACTTTTACGCTTTTAACCACTTGACCTAAGCTGTTAATTACTGTGATTCGCTCGATTCCTGAAGTTGCAGAAACATTGAACGTTCCATCATTGGATGGGTTTGGATACAAACCAAATTGATTGAAATCAGGGATTTTGTTTACGGTCAACGGATTGCAATTACAATCGTGAGACCCTAACGTTGCCCAGTTTCCAAATTGAATTGGGTTTCCTGCATTGCTTTTAATGGTATCTCCGTTGTTGTCCAATAAATACGTCGTTGCAGGAATTGAATCCCATTGTACCAATGCATTAAACTCTGTAATCGCAGGATTTGTTTCTCCTTTCACGACTGTTGCTTTACGAATCAATGAATGATCTTCTGTTACGATTACTCCAACACCCGTGTTGTAAGGTGCTGTTGTTGACCAACCGCTCAATGAAGCAAATGAAGTACCTTCACCAATTTTACCAAAAATATCAATTACTTCCAATGCGGGTGTAATTGCACTCAATTGAGTTGTTGCATTTCCTGTCAACGTACCTTTAAATAATACCATGGCATCATTTCCATTAAAGTAGAAACAGTTGTTTGTGTTGTAAACAGGCGAATAAAATCCGTCTCCTTTTACTTCCAACGAATCCCAAATTGGAGCTTCTTGTCCGGTACCAGTAGCAACTCTTTTGTCCAACACCGCCACGTATACATCGTGAGGAGCAATTGTTCCTGTCAATTGAACCGCATTGGCAACTGTTGCGCTGTTTGCACCGTTCGAATATCGTGCAACAATGTATTGACTCAAATCAACAGCCGTATTGGTTGGATTGTAAATTTCCAACGCTTTGTTGTTTGACCAACCTTCAACATACTCAGAAATAAAAATTTTCGAACAATCTTGCGCGAAAGTCGAACCTACAGTAAAAAGACTAACGAAAAGTAAAGCTTTTTTCATAACAGTTATATATTTAATTAAGGGAATACATTCGAAAAAACTACAAAGAAACGCGTTGCGGGACAACGCAGTAAAATCATTCTAAAATAAGCATCTAAACTATTTAACCCATTGGTTATCAAGAATAGGAACATTTACTTCATAGCTTTTATTGTTTTGCTTTTTGATGGTTTCGGTCTATCATTCTGGATAACGTCAAGGAGAACATCGAAAAACTTAGTACAAAGGTAAGACATTTTTCAATGCAAGTACATTACTATAATATTAACAATGTCTAAAGGTTTTTGCACAATTTCTAACGATTGGCGTCAAATCCTAGATATAATTGTATTTTTACGACCATTCAAAACAGCAACAACTATGTTTAAAACAATTAGCACCATCGGATTCATTCTTGCGTCCCAGTTCGTCGCAGTTGGTCAGCAAACAACGATGAAAACAGTTACTTCTGAAGTTCAGGCGGGAATCATTAAAAAACCACTTACGGTAGAAAGCATCTGGAAAAAAAATGAATTCGCTTCCAAACGTTTTCCCGGATTCAATGGAATGAACGACGGCGAACATTTCTCGAAAATCGTTGTCGACAAAGAAAAAACGCAACTCGTAAAACAGAGCTATCAAAATCCAAAAGAAACGGAAGTACTGATCGCGGACGCTGATTTAATTTACAACGGAGTTTCAGTGCAAATTCAAGATTATACCTTCAATACGGATGAAACACGAGTGTTGATCGCGACCAACATCGAATCCGTTTATCGTCGGAGTTTTGTTGCGGATTATTTTTTGTTTGATTTAAAAACTAAAAAATTACAACCGTTGGACGCTAAAAGAACACGTTCGACACTCGCTGAATTTTCACCCGATGGAACAAGTGTCGCGTTTGTGCACGCCAACAACGTTTTTATCAAGAACTTGTCGACTGGTAAAACAACACAAGTAACGAAAGATGGGAAAGTAAATCAAATCATCAACGGTACAACGGATTGGGTTTATGAGGAAGAATTTTCAATTACCAAAGGATTTGAATGGTCGCCTGACAGCAAGGCAATCGCTTTTTTGCGATTTGATGAACAAAAAGTCAAGGAATTTCAATTGGCTTACTACGGTAATTTGTACCCAGAAATTTACACCTACAAATACCCCAAAGCTGGCGAGGATAATTCAAAAGTGACGGCCCACATTTTTCAGTTAAAATCTGGGAAATCAATGCAGTTGACCCTCGGAGATTATGAATACATACCGCGCTTCGAATGGTCTGAAACGCAAAATCAATTGGTTATCCAAACGTTAAATAGACATCAAAACCACGTCAAATACCATTTGGTTGATTTGACGGGTAAAAAAATGACGCAACGTGTTTTTTTCGAAGAGCAATCCGCTACCTATGTTGAGATTGACGACAACCTACACATCCTCGCTGACGGCAAATCGTTGATTCGGACGAGCGAAGCATCTGGTTTTATGCATATCTACCAAGTAGGATTTGATGGAAAAAACCGCCAAATCACGACTGGTAATTGGGACGTGATTGAATTCTTAGGAATCAACGAGCGCACGAATACACTTTACTATACATCTGCCGAAAAAGGAGCGATTTACAAAGGAATTTACAGCATCCAACTTGACGGAACAGGAAAGCTAGCACTCAGCGACGAAACGGGATACAACCACGCTGAATTTGTTTCAGGAATGAACTATTTCGTAAAAACCAGTTCAACCGCCAACTCCCCTGCAGAAATCACCTTGTGTAACGCGAAAGGTGAAATCATTCAAGAATTAGAGACCAATGAAAAACTGAAAAACACACTTCACATGTATGCCCTTTCTACGAAAGAATTCATGACGATTCAGGGAGCAAATGGGCCGCTCAATGCGTGGATGATCAAACCGCTTAATTTTGATCCAAACAAGAAGTATCCGGTTTACATCAACATATACGGAGGTCCCGGAAGTAATACGGTATCGGATGAATTTGACGGAAACGATTACATGTATCACCAATTACTCGCGCAAAGTGGATACATCGTTGTCAGTGTGGATCCGAGAGGAACAATGTTTCAAGGTGAAAAATTCAAAAAATCGACCTACATGCAATTGGGAAAACTGGAATTGGAAGACTTCGTTGCGGCCGCTACTGAACTCGGAAAATTAAGTTATGTAGACAAAACAAGAATCGGAATCCAAGGTTGGAGTTTTGGTGGCTACATGTCTTCATTGGCAATGACAAAAGGTGGCGGAGTGTTCAAAATGGGAATCGCTGTAGCACCCGTTACCAATTGGAGGTACTACGACAACATCTACACCGAACGCTTCATGCGAACACCACAAGAAAATCCGACTGGATATGACGAAAATTCACCGATCAATTTCACCAAAAATCTGACGGGACACTATTTTCTAATTCACGGTTCGGCAGACGACAATGTACATTATCAAAATGCAATGGAAATGATTCATTCGTTGGTGAATTCAAACATTCAATTCGATTTGTTTATCTATCCCAACAAGAATCATGGAATATATGGCGGAAATACACGCAATCATTTATTTCAAATGATGTACAATTACACGCTCGAGAATTTGTAGTTGTTTTCAAACCACATGAATCGCCCCATCTTTTCGAAGGTTGGGGCGTTTTTCGTTTTAGTTTGAAGCGCACGCAAACAAGACGTCGGTAGAAAAATATTCAACGGATTATCCAACCAACACTTTTGTGATAATTTTTGATTTAAGTGAATACAGATTCACTTTTCTTTATTAATTTAGTTGCCGTTATTAAAAGAATGACTCACACACACAAATCCGTTAACAAAATGGGCGACATTGCTAAATTAGAATTAGAGGGAAAAGTTTATGAATTTCCCGTTATCACAGGAACTGAAAACGAAAAAGCGATTGACATTAGCAATCTTCGCTCTGAAACAGGTTACATTACACTAGATATTGGGTACAAAAACACAGGTGCAACCAAAAGTGCGATTACTTTTTTAGATGGTGAAGAAGGAATCTTGAAGTACCGCGGTTATCCTATTGAGCAATTGGCTGAAAAAGCGACTTTCTTGGAAGTTGCCTATTTGTTGATTTACGGAAACTTGCCTACACAAGCACAGTTAGACAATTTCTCTTCGAGTATCACGAAACACACTTTGGTACACGAAGACATGAAACAATTCTTCGAAGCATATCCAGCGAAAGCGCATCCAATGGGTGTTTTGTCTTCTATGGTGTGTTCGTTGTCTACGTTCTATCCGGAGTCGCTAGACCCAAATAGAAGTCCCGAAGCAAAAGACCTAACGGTACATCGCTTGTTGGCGAAATTGCCAACCTTGGCTGCTTGGGCCTACAAAAATTCGACACGTCATCCATTCATGTATCCAAAGAATGAATACGATTATTGCAAGAACTTCATGTACATGATGTTTGCGATGCCAACGGAAGAGTTTGAAGTTGATCCAGTTGTTATTTCTGCATTGAATAAGTTGTTGATTTTACATGCAGATCACGAACAAAACTGTTCTACATCTACGGTAAGAATCGTTGGTTCTTCTCAAGCAAACTTGTATGCTTCGATCTCCGCTGGGATTTCAGCGTTGTGGGGACCACTTCACGGTGGTGCAAATCAAGCAGTACTCGAAATGTTAGAGAAAATCCACAACGACGGTGGAGATGTTGATAAATGGGTGTTGAAAGCAAAAGACAAAAATGATCCGTTCCGTTTGATGGGATTTGGTCACCGAGTTTACAAAAATTTCGACCCACGTGCCACGATCATCAAAAAAGCATGTGACGATGTATTGGAGAAATTAAACATTACTGATCCATTGTTGGCGATTGCACAAAAATTGGAGAAAGTAGCATTGGAAGACGAATACTTCAAAGCGCGCAGTTTATATCCAAACGTAGATTTCTACTCTGGAATTATTTACAGAGCACTTGGAATTCCTACAGATATGTTTACCGTGATGTTTGCATTGGGAAGACTACCTGGATGGATCGCACAATGGAAAGAAATGACAGAGAACAACGAACCAATTGGTCGCCCTCGTCAAGTATACACAGGAGAAGTTCTTCGTGAATACGTTCCAATCGAAAAAAGATAAGAATCATTTCAAATCATACCAAATAGCTGTTCATTTTTGAGCAGCTATTTTTTTTACCCCAACGAGAAATTTCAATTCGAAAAGCACACGAAATTTACCTACAGAAAATCTTTGTTGATTCGAAAAATGAAACGGACATTTTTATTGAAACTTTTTGGGAATTGCTGAATCAAAACGCATGATCTCACCCGTCACAGGATGATGAAACGCAAGCACTTTCGCGTGCAATCCCAAACGCCCGATGGTATTCAACTTCGCTCCATACTTTTTGTCACCAACGATTGGGTGTTTGATATCTTGCATGTGCACACGAATTTGATTTTTCCGACCGGTTTCCAAATTCACTTTCAACAAGGTCGTTCCCTTTTTTCTACCAATAACTTCG